>DAOSMC010000001.1:0-69983 GCA_035369485.1 Minisyncoccota bacterium
TAATTATTATTATTTTGGTGGTTGTTTTTTACAAACCAGGAAGTCAAACCACATTAGCGCCAACGGCGACACCGGGAATTGGAAACACCAGTCCAACTAAGGGCGAAGTACCTAAAGACGCGAAAGTATATGAGGTAGGTGAAACAGCGCCAGAAGGGGTGGCAGTACCGCTCAGCGTCTCGGATTATGCTACCGGTAAATTGAGATATTATGAAACTAAAATCGAGAATGACGTTTTTACTCCCAGCACTTTTTCTTGTTATGAAGGCGATTTATTAAAAATAGCAATTACTGCTGTGGATAAAGATGCTGATATTGTGATACCCGATATGAATATGGCCTTTCCTTTAATTAAAAAAGGAGAGACAAAGACATTAGAGGGTCAGATGCTTAATCCAGGGAAATATACTTTTTATTGCGAGAAGTGTGGAGGTTTGAACTCAACGGCTGTGGGGTATATTATTGTAGTGCCAAAGAGTAGTGAAGAATAAAGAAAAATTTCCCAGTGTCATTTTAAGCATTTTTTGTCATTCTGAGCGGCTTATTCTTGTCATTCTGAGTATTTTATTTTGTCATTCTGAGTGAAACGAAGAATCCCACGGAGTGCTAAAAGCCGAGAGATCCTTCACCCGCCTGTTCGCCTGCCTGCCGCCTGCCTGTCGGTAGGCAGGGTAGGCAGGGGGGGCAGGCTCCGTTCAGGATGACAAAACAAAACGTCATTCTGAACGAAGCCTGCCTAACCGGCAGGCAAGTGAAGAATCCCATCCACAGCAGCGATTGCTGATTAGTGCTAAAATCCATGAGATCATTCGGGCGTTGCCCTCAGGATGACAGTAAAAAATAGGATGATAGTAAAAAATAGGATAACAATGGAAAAAATTTTGAGACTTGCAATTTATTTTATCCATTCGTAATTCATAGATTAGAAATTATGAAAAGGCAAAAACGAAACCAAAGGAAATCATCGGAAATAGAAAAACTAAAAAAAGAATTATCTTTGTATAAAAAATTAGCTTTGAAAGATCCCTTAACCGGGCTTTATAATCGCCGTGGATTTTTAGAGGAAACAGATCGGTTGATTAAAATGAATCAGCGATTAGGTCAGCGTTTTTCTTTTTCTCTTGCTTCTTTTGGAAGAGTTGGATTAGTATTTATTGATTTAGATAATTTTAAGCACATCAACGATCGTTTTGGCCATAAAGTTGGAGATGAAGTTTTGAAGGAAATAGCAAAACGTTTAGAAGGTTCATTGCGTCGATTTGATATTGTCGGGCGGTGGGGAGGAGACGAATTCGTTGTCGCGATTTGGGATGTGGATAAAAAGACATTGGATATTATTGTGGAAAGGTTAAAGAGCAAAATTACTAATGAGCCGATTATTATTCGAAAGCAGCCGATTTCTATTACAGCTAGTTTTGGGGCGAAAGTTTTTCCCATTGAAGGACTGGAATTGGAGAAGGAGATTGAGGGGGTTGATAAGTCAATGTATCGTGCCAAAAAACAAAGTAAAAATAGATTAACCTCTGCCTAAACATCTGATTTTTCTTATTATGCTATAGCATAACACGGAAAAAATTCCTTTAAATAATCGCTGTTATGCTATAGCATAACAGCGATTATTGTTTAGCTCGTTGGAAAGGAGAAGTAATAAATTTTATTTAAAAGGAAGAAATGAAGAAATAATTATTCTTTTATTATGTTAAAAGCCATTATGTCAAAGATGAAATGCAGCCAACTTTATTCAAGAGAACAAATAATTAATCTTCTATCGTGCTATTTTATGCACGAGAACATAGCATTTAGATTTAAAAGATGTTATGCTATAGCATAACAAAAATTTGCGTTATAAAGGAAAATATGAATAAAAAATTATCCACCAATAAAATAATTTCTCTAATCCCTTCCCCGTCCGATTTTTCTTCTAATCAAGAATGGGAGAATGCCTGCTGGGAAAAAATTTCTAATCAGCCAGAAGTGTTTAATTTTTTACTGACTCCAGCTGAACGTAGAAAAATTATTAAAAGATTAGCAGTTATTAAGGAATTACAAGCGGGTAAAAGCTATCGAATGATCGGAGTAGAATTAAATCTTTCTTTGCAAACAATCCACAATATTAAAAAAATTATGAACGATGAGGGAATCTATTACAGCTATTTTTCGCGTGTCAGAAAAATAAAGCAAAAAGAAAAAGAGCAATTGTTAAATACTCGAAAAATAAAAATAGCCAGACCAGAAGTAGGGAGGCGATATCGACGAACGAAATTTGGTAAAGTTAGGCTTGTATAATTATAGAGCTTGCTATTTAGAGAGTTTGTGATTTGTAGAGATAATGATGGTAAAAAGAATTTTATGGGGCTGTTATGCTTTAGCATAACAGCCCCATCTCCAACTAAATTTGTTTGATTTATAATTTGCTATATTTGACTGTTAATTTGTAATTTGCTAATTAATACAGCACGGTAGTAAAACTAAGAACTAAATAATTTTAGTTGGTGTTATGCTATAGCACAACACCAACCACTACCGTAATTTATCAAAAAACAGTAAAATTATTTAATTATTATTTGTTTATGCTTATTTGGTAGGTTGTTTTGGGGTTGTTGGTCGCTTAGTCTGGCGGGAGAAGAACTATGTTGGTTCTGCCGAGGCTCGCTGTTATGCTATAGCATAACAGCGAGCCTCGGCCTCGGCAGAGAAAACAGAAGGAAGCGAGAGTAAACAACTCAACTTGAGTGACATCGGATTTACTATAAGGATTTAATTTGCTATTTGGGTAACAATGAAAAAAGAAGAAAAGGGCTATGAACAAGATGAAAAAATGAGACAAAGATAAAAAGAGAAGAAAATAAATTATAGATAAGATATAAAAAAACAAAAAACGGGAATCTAAGACAAAAAGCAACTTAATAAAAAACCATCTTGATTAAGCGACAGCTTTCAAATTTGGAAAATAACCTCTATTAGATTTTCAACGAAAGAAGTGCTATAATTGGATTATGCATAAAAATATTAGACGGCGAATTTTTATTTTGGCTAGTTGCATTTTTGTTTTGGCGGCTCTACTTTTAGTTCTTTATTCTTTTGGTTATCGTTGGGACAAAGAAAAATTTCAGCCTGTTTTAACAGGAGGACTATATTTGAGGGTTAATACCGTTAAGCCACAAATTTATTTAGATGGGAAATTTCTTTCCAAAGCCACGCCGGGATTATTAAGCAGTGGCATTTTTTTGCCTAATTTATTGCCTGATACATATCAGCTAGAAATTAAAAAAGATAATTATTTTGAGTGGGAAAAGAAAGTGGATATCAAATCGCAGCAAGTAACGAGCTTTTCTTCCATTGTGCTTTTGCCTAAAACTCCACTGGTAACTGATATTTATAAAATAACCGTAGATAATGCCACTAATACCAAAACAAAATTTCAAGAGGAGATTATTGATTTTTTGCCTTTGGCCAATGGAAAAGAAATTATTATTCAAACAAAAGAAGTTAGCACAAGTACTAATGCTGTTTTAAAAATTTACAATTTTATTGATGGTTCCAGTGTGGAAATTTATAGACAGAAATTAGCAAAAAACGAAACACTCAATTTAATTCCCCGTTTAAAAATCAACGACGATGAAGCTAATGAAGTGATTTTTGATCTAACCAAAAATAATATCCAAATCTTTTATTTATGGCAGAGGATTGAGCCAGAGAGAATCCAGAGTTTATCACAACAAATTACAACGACATTTAAACTGAAAAATCCGATTCAGAAAATTGAGTTCTATCCAAACATTGAGGGCAAATACATTGTTTTAAGCGGTAAGGATTTGATGGTTGTTGATTTTACCAAGAATGAAACAAAAAAAATTATTAGTGATATAGTTGATTTTCAATCTAAAGACTATGTGCTTTTTTGGCTTGAGCAAAGCGGAGCAATATTTAGCTATAATTTGATTCTTGGCTTTTCTACTCCTTTGGGTATTATTGAATTACCGGATAAATTTAGCGTGACGAGAATGGAAATTGCGCCTAATAGTCAATGCTTTGCTCTTTTATTAGATAATAATGAGTGGTATTTTTTTAGAGCCGGCCAATCAATGGAAAAAATAAATGATGTTGTAAAATTTGTTTTTGCACCTGATAGTAAAAAAGTTGTTTATTTAACCAAGACGGGAGATGTACGAATGAGATTTTTAAGCGATATTGCGGGCGATGTAATAAGAAAGAAGGGGGATGAAGTTTTGATTAGAGCTAATGTTTCTTCAAGCGCTGATTTGGAATGGTATGCCGATAGTCAGCATTTGATTGTAGCAGAGGGGAAAATAATTTATTTTTCCGAGATAGACGATCGAGATCAAATTAATACTTTTATTCAAGAGTTTGAGTTTGATCATTATTTATTAACAAATAAGAAGAGCGGTACGGTGTGGGGTATGCGGCCGGATTTAATTCAGAAAATTGACTTAGTGTATCAAAAGGTTTAAAGAATTGAGGAAGTTGTGAGGCAAGCGAGTAAACAAAATGATGGAAAGGAAAGTGGCGGCGGAAAATTTCTTTGAAATTTTCCGCCGCCACTTTCATTGTTTAAAATACGGGTAAAAAATTATCTGAATGATTGACGCAGTTAGAAGAGATCTTTTCTGGCTATCTTTATGAGAACAACAAAAATGAAAAATTTAATGTATAAAACCTCGATTTTTTTATTTGCTTTTTGGTAATTATTTTGATACATTAAAAGAGATAGTTTAAATAATAAAAATCCAACTAAAATGGCGGATCAAGATGAAGCAAAAAAACTGAGCCATATATTAGAAGGGACGAGAGAAGCGGCCGAAGAGCGAGAAGCTGAAAGGTTGGCTAAAAGTCTTAAATTCCAATATGCCAATCTGACAAAATTTGCTTCTCAGACTCAGGCCCTTCAGTTAATTAACGAGGAAGAGGCGCGAGCAGCTTTATGCGCGCCATTTAATGTTCAACAAAAAAAGGTATTTTTAGCGTGTAAGAATCCAGCGCTTGACGCAACAAAAAACGTGATTGATAGTTTAAAGCAACGAGGATATGAAGTGGAGATATTTGTGGTTTCTTCTAAATCGTTGGAGACTTTGTGGAAAGGATATAAGTTTATTACCGGTCGGAAAAAAGAAATTACCGGTGGTTTGGAAATTGATGCTAATCGATTGGCGGAACTATCGAGCGAGATAAAAAATATTGCCATTTTGAAAGAAAAAATTGATAAATTTGATAGTCCTTATATTTCTCAAATCTTTGAAATTATTATTGCAGGCGCTTTAACAATGGATGCTTCTGATGTTCATATTGAGCCAGAAGAAAGCGGCGTGAGGTTAAGATATCGATTAGATGGCGTTTTGCAAGATATTGTTGATTTGAATGAACATTATTATCGCTCAATTTTATCAAGAATTAAATTGCTGGGTGGGATGAAGATTAATATTCATACCGCGCCTCAAGATGGACGTTTTACAATTAAAACAAAAGATTTAGAAATTGAAGTGCGTGTTTCAATTATTCCGAGTGCGTATGGTGAAACTGTGGTCATGCGCTTGCTTGATCCACGGAGAATCCAATTAGATTTAAAAGAATTAGGGTTTCGCGAAGACGACTTAGTTATTATTGAAGAGCAAGTTGCTCGGCCTAATGGGTTGATTTTGAACACTGGACCAACTGGTTCAGGTAAAACCACTACCTTATATGCATTTTTGAGACGCATTTATCAACCAGGCATTAAAATTATCACCATTGAAGATCCAATAGAATATCATTTAGAAGGAATTACTCAAACACAAGTTAATCCCACGAGAGATTATACTTTTGCTAATGGTTTGCGTTCTATTCTGAGACAAGATCCGGATGTAATTTTGGTGGGAGAAATTCGTGATAATGAAACAGCGGAAATTGCAATGCATGCCGCATTAACAGGTCATCTTGTATTATCAACGCTTCATACAAATGATGCGTGCGGTACTATCCCGCGGCTTTTAGACATGAAGGTGCAGCCAGCGATTTTGGCGCCAGCTTTAAATTTAGCCATTGCTCAACGATTGGTGAGAAAACTTTGTGTTCATTGTCGGGAAAAGGTAGAGGCTACAGCAGAGCAAGCTGAAAAAATTCGTAAAGTAATAGAACGGCTTCCGGATCGAGTTAAGAAACCAACACTCGGCAAACAAATTACTTTTTACAAATCGAAAGGTTGCGAACTTTGTAATGGTACGGGCTATAAAGGACGAATAGCGATTGCGGAATTATTAGTGGTTGATAGAGAAATCCAGGATTTAATTAATCAAGGCGATCGTATGCCGACGGCGAATGAAATTAAGGATTTGGCAATTAAAAAGGGGATGACTACGATGGAAGATGATGCTATTTTGAAGATTTTAGATGGAATTACCAGCTTATCTGAGGCAGAAAATGTGTTGGGAAAGTTGTTATAAAATTCAAATTGTGTAATGTATAATTGAAAAAGCGGCGGAAATTTTCTTTAAGAAAATTTCCGCCGCTTTTTCATCCGTCATCAAAATTATTTCATGAATTAATTCATGAAATAATAAACAATGAAAATGCTAATTTAGTATCAATTCTTTTATTTTTTAAAAAAATTAAAATAGTGCATTGGTTTTGAAATTCAAGTTTTATTTTTGTCATTCGGAATGAAAGAAGTAGTTTTTAAAATTTGAAGTGATATAATATTTTTACTTGCGTTTAAAAAAAGCAGATTTATCTTGTTGTCAAAAAAATGAAGTTCAAATAATCGTGTCAGCTGTTTCTGTGTTTTTTAAGTTTTGTTTTAATAAAAAACAGCCCCTTCAACCCGGAGGCAATTTAATCTCGCAAAAAAGATGCGAGCTCAAGAATTTTTTAAGGCCTACCCGCTGACAGGCGAGTATGATAACCCAGTCGGAACCAGGTTACCCTTAAATAAATTCCCTATAGGCTTTAATTGGGTTGAAATAACGCCAATTGCCCCCAGGTTGAAAAGGCTGTTTCGGGTAACTATTTTTAAGAGAACAATAATCCTATAATGATATTATAGCACACCTAAAGATAAAAGTCAATAGTTTGACGGATATCGTAAAAATGGTTAAATAACTAAAAATTAAAGAAGTAAAATGTATTATAGTGTTTAGTTATTTTAATGTCAAGAGGGGAGTTGGGGATAAGTTTAGCCCCCCAAAATTATAAATTTTAGATTCTTCAATAAGGTAAATTACTGCTTTAATATTTTCCAAGCGTTATATTTATTATTAGAGTTGAAGATCAACTAATTTTTACACTTTGACTTTTAAGATTTTGATTAATATAATAAAAGTATTACCATGTCTAAGAATATTTTCAAATCGGATCCACTACTTGATAATGCCCTGCGACCAAAACGATGGGAAGATTTTATCGGTCAAGAAAAAGTGAAAAAAAATTTAAGAATTATGTTGGGAGCGGCGCAAAAAAGAGAAGAGGTAGTAGACCACCTGCTTTTTTATGGCGGAGCAGGGTTGGGAAAAACAACACTAGCTTATTTAATTGCAGAAGAGATTCATGCCAATTTGAAAATTACATCTGGTCCAGCAATTGAAAAAGCAGCAGATCTAGCATCACTTCTCGCTAATTTAGAAGAAGGAGATATATTATTTATTGATGAAATCCATCGTTTAAATAAAATGATTGAAGAAATTTTATATTCTGCTATGGAATCGCGGGTTTTGAATTTAGTTTTAGGCAAACGTTCTTCTACTCGCGCTGTTCAATTAGATTTGCCGCCTTTTACTTTAATTGGTGCCACAACAAGAATTGGCTTACTCTCCAGCCCCTTACGTTCTCGTTTTGGAGCTATTTTCAAATTGGATTTTTATGATTTAGAAGATATAAAAAAGATTTTGCAAAACAATGCTAGGTTGCTGGGTGTTAATATTTCGGAAGAGGCAATGGAAATTTTAGCTCGAGCCAGTCGAGCCACTCCGCGAGTTGCCAATCGTTTGCTCAAACGAAGTCGCGATTTGGCGACAATCGAAGGTAAGAGCGAGATTGATGCTGCAATTAGCCGCAAAATTTTAGAGTTATTTGATATTGATGAGTGGGGATTAGAAGCAACAGATCGAAAGATTTTAGAGGTAATTGTTGATCGATTTAATGGAGGGCCAGTGGGCATTAAAGCTTTAGCTGCCGCGACCAATGAAGAAGAAGATACGATTGAAGAAATTTATGAACCATATTTAATGCGATTGGGTCTTTTAGAGCGTACAACACGTGGCCGAATGGTGAGCGATGCCGGATATAAACATTTAAATCTTTATCATTTAGCACAGAAAGGCGAACAAAAGAAATTGATAGATTGATTATAATAAAATTCAAAAGTCCGCCGGGGACGAGTAAATTCTTTTAATTAAAGATGGCGGCGGAAAATTTTCGAAGAAAATTTTCCGCCGGCCGCAAATTCATTTCTCAAAACAACCAATCAAAGTTTTATATGTTTAAACATTATTTTTCTTTTCTTATAGTTGCCTTGAGCGTCTTGTTGTTTTTTCCTTTGGTTCAAGCACTGGCTGTGGGGCCGGTGATTATTAATGAAATAATGTATGATTTACAAGGAACAGACACAGATCATGAGTGGGTAGAAATTAAAAATATTTCAGATCAAGCAGTTGATTTGAAAGATTGGCGTTTTTATGACGGGAGCAATCATTTATTAAATGAACCTCCTCAAAATGGCGGGCAGGGCAGTTTAATTATTGCGCCTGGTGGTTATGCTGTTTTAGCTGACAAAGCAGATGTTTTTTTAGCTGATCATCCGGGTTTTGGTGGGATCGTGATTGATACGGTGATGAGTTTGAATAATACTGAGGAAACCGTGCAACTTATTGATCAAAGCGGCAATAGTATTGAAAAAATAAACTATCAGAAGGAAATGGGTGGCAACGGCAATGGTTATTCGTTGGAGCGTACGGGTGATTTTTCGATGCAATTTTGTGAATCTAATCAATTAGGAGGTTCGCCCGGCCAAGCTAATAATTTTGATTGCAATAAATCCTCTTTTATGCCGACTCCTTCGTTGACAGCGATGAATACGCCTACGCTAATGATGGCAACTGTTTCTCCTAGCGCTTCCCCCGAAACGATTTTAGAAGATACGATTATTGAAAGTGAAGATAATTTGTTGCGAACGACGCCCATTGCTTCTTCGCCAGTGATAAAAGTAAGCATTATTATTAATGAATTTTTACCTAATCCAACCGGTTCTGATACAGACAATGAGTGGATTGAATTATATAATAACAGCGATGTTAAAGTAGCGCTTACAGATTGGTGGATTGAAGATGCGAGCGGGCAGAAATATACTTTTAAAGATGAAGAAATAATGAGTCAGGGTTATTTAACCCTTCCTTATTCCAAAACGAAAATTACTTTAAATAACAATGGTGAAACTTTGAGTTTATATTCACCTCGAGGAGAATTAGCTTTTAAAATTTCTTATTCGGGCAAAGCCAACGAGGGTATGTCTTTTGCGCGAGCCGGCCAAAATGACTGGCGATGGACTTCAATTCTTACTCCTAATAAGCAGAATCAATTTTCAAGCGAATCATCGCAAAATACGGAATTAGCAATTCAACAGATGGATGAATCGGATGTTGCTGAAAATAATGCGCCTTCAACTGTTGATGCCGACTCTTCTTTAAAGCAGCAGACAGTAACGAGTTCGATATCAAACGCGTCAGATAAGATAATTATTGTTGCTATTGGATTGGGTTTAATATTAAGTGTAGTAGCAGCAATTTTTATTAAAAAGATTTTACCGCCAGTTCATTGATGAAATTTTATTTTAAATCCGCTAGAGTTTCTCCTGTGTAATACTGAGCTTTTAACGGCACGGAAAGAAATTCATTTTGCTCCATTAAAGGAAGGAGATTGTTTATTGTCCATTCAACTTTGTTTTCTTTGACTTCAAAAATTAGCTCATCATGAATTTGCAAAATGAGACGGATATCGTCAATTGCATTTTCTTTTTGAAGAAAGTCATTAATTTTGATCATTGCTTTTTTAATGATGTCGGCGGCTAATCCTTGAATAGGGAAGTTGATAGCAGCGCGTTCGGCAAGGCTGCGGTATTTTTGATTGCCAGAGATCAAATCCCAAACCCAGCGAATGCGGCCGCTTAAAGTTTTAACGCAGCCAGTTTGTCGTGCTTCGGCCAAAGTTTTTTCTCTCCAGTCTTTAATATTGGCAAAATCATGATAATATTCTTCAATGAATTTTTTAGCTTGATCTTTTGGTATTTGAGCAGTTTCGCTAAATGCTTTAGCGCCCATCCCATAAAGAATGCCAAAATTTAATGTTTTGGCTTGGCGGCGCATTGCAGGCGTAACTTGATCAAGGGTGGTGTTATTTATTTCTGCCGCTGTTAGAGCATGGATATCTTGGTCATTAAGAAAAGCCTCTTTCATTTTGGGATCATCGGCCAAAGAAGCTGCAATACGTAATTCAATTTGAGAATAGTCAAAACCAACAAATTGGTAGCCTTTTTCAGCAACGAAACCTTGTCTAATTTTTTTTGCCAATTCTCCTTCTATCGGAATATTTTGAAGATTGGGATTTTCTGAAGAGAGGCGACCAGTTGCTGTACCTGTTTGATTATAAGTGGTATGAATACGGCAATTTTCATCCATTAAAGATGGCAACGGTTCTAAATAAGTGCTTTTGAGTTTCATTAATTCGCGATATTGAAGAATTTTAGCGATAGCCGGATGGAGATCTTTAATTTTGATGAGTTCATTTTCACGAGTAGATAAAAGCCCAGTGGCAGTTTTAGAAAGATGTTTGTTGTTCAAATTAAGTTTTTGGAAAATTACTTGAGAAAGTTGTTTGGGGGAATTAATATTAAACTCCGAATTCGTTAGCTCAAAAATCTCTTTTTCTAATTTTTGTAATTCGTGATTTAATTCATCGGTTAAGCGATAAAAATGATCCGGATTAATTTTAATGCCGAAATGCTCCATTTGCGCCAAAACATTAACGAGGGGCATTTCAATTTGTTGGAAGACATTTGTTAAAGCAAGCTCTTTGATTTTATTTACCTGCGCTGTTTTGATTTTTTTCAGGATTGTTAAAATATTATCGTTGGGAAGAGGGGTTTTGAAAATGATTTGCCAAATTCTTTGAAGGGAGTAATCTTTTAATTCAGAATTGATGAGCCATTGAGCAATTTTAATATCATGGTTTAAGTTGAGATTGTAATCATCAATTTGTTTTACAATATTTTTTAAATCATAACCCACGAGAGAAAATTGTTTAATTTTATTAAAGGAATTTTGATCTTTAGGTAAAGAAAAAAATTGATCGGCTACTAATAATTCTACATTCTTATTGAGATTAATAATGGCTTCGGCTTGAGTTGGCAGAGGATTTAATTTTTGTTCTGTTTGCCATTGAATAGAGGCTTGAGAGAAAGCGTTCTCTGGCGTATTGGTTTGGGACTCTTCGGGCATTAATTGATTTACAAGACTTTCAAATCGCCATTTTTTAAAAAGAGGAATGAGTGATTCTTTGTTAATGCCATTAAATTTTAAATCAGAAAGTTTTACTTCTAAAGGAGCATTGCAATTTAGAGTTGTTAAGTATTTACTAAAAAATGCTTGCTCTTTTTGATCTAAGAGCGCAGCTAAAGTTTTTGGTTTAATTAAGCGCGCTTCAGAAGTTTTCTGAAAATTTTCATTTTCAATTTTTTGGTAAAGGTTTTCTAAGGTTTCAAAATGTTTAATTAATTCAATAGCTGTTTTTTCTCCAATTCCTTTGACGCCCAAAATATTATCAGAAGGATCGCCTTTTAACGCCTTAAAATCAATTAACTGTTTAGGACTAAGGCCATAGCGTTCCTGTACTTCCTTTTCATTATAAATAACGGTGTCTTGAATTCCTTTTTTCATTGTGTAAACCACTACTTTATCATCGTCTACTAATTGAAGAGTGTCCAGATCACCAGTGAGAATAATAATTTTTAAATCTTTTTCGTTAGAGAATTTTTTGACAAGCGTGCCGATGAGATCATCGGCCTCATAACCGGGAATTTCGAAATATTTAATAGGAACGGCACTAAAAAACTCTCTTACTTTATCAAACTGAGGAATAAGATTTTCATCAGTTTTTGGGCGAGTGGCTTTATATTCTTTATATTCTTTATGCCTAAAAGTAGGTTCGGCCAAATCGAAGCATGCCGCGAGATAATCAGGTTTAAATTCGCGGATAATTTTTAAAATAATGCGAATAGTGCCATACACTGCGCCAATAGGTTCACCTTTAGGAGTGGTTAAATTTGGCAAAGCATGAAAGCAGCGATGGATTAACGCATGAGAATCAATAAGGATAAGAGTCATAAGAAAATTAAAATTCAAAAGATGGAGTCAAAAATAAAATTATTTAAGTTTTTTAGTTTTGGGTTGGGATTTTATTTTTGAATTTTCAACTTTTGAATTAATTGTTATTTCTCTCTTATTTTTATCAACGACTTTGAAATTGATCCACAGAGTATTTTTTGGAAGTAGCTTTTTAATACGTTCTGGCCACTCAATAAAAACGAGATTTTTTGGATCCTGAATAATTTTTTTAAAATCAAGAGTAAGAATTTCCTCCGCTTTTTCCAGACGATAACAATCAATATGGTAAAAATTTTTAAAATGGGGATTTTTTCGTAATGAAAAAGATTTAATGATTAAAAATGTGGGGCTTAAAATTCTGCCTTTGATTTTTAGAGATTTGCCTACGCCTTGAATAAAGGTGGTTTTGCCAGCGCCCAAATTACCCTGTAGAGCAAAAATATGAGGTGGTGAAGATTTTTGGTCCAGTAGTGTTTTTACAAGAATTTGAGCAATTTTTTGAGTTTGGACTGGTGAATGAGAAAGAATTTTTAGGGAAGATTGCATTAAAGAAATTATACAATAAAAAGTTAAAAAACAAAATGACGAAAGGCGAAAGGGGCGGCGGAAAATTTCTTTGAAATTTTCCGCCGCCCCTTTCGCCTGTCGCAAATCGTTTTCAAATACCTATTTTTTTAATTTGCTTTTTTCTTTATTTTGTCTTAAATTAGAATTGATGAGTCATTTTTTTGAAATTGAAGGAAGTAAAAAATTAAAAGGAGAAATTAAAGTATCAGGCACAAAAAATGGCGCACTGGCTATTTTACCAGCCTGTCTTTTAACCGAGGAGCCTTGTGTGATTAAAAATATTCCGCTGCTTACTGACGTTTTAGTGATGGTTGATATTCTAAAGAATTTAGGGGCGGAAATAGAATGGTTAGATGAAAGAACAATTCGTATTCAAGCAAAAAATGTTTTAAGTGATGCTGATACGAAATTAGTAAGAAAAATTAGAGCATCGTTTTTAGTGGCTGGTCCTATTTTAGCGCGGATAGGCGAATTAAAAATTGCAAAACCCGGCGGTTGTCATATTGGCGCGCGCAGTTTAGATACGCATTTTGAGGGTTTTGCTGATTTGGGTGTTAAATCAGCTTTAGAAAGAGAAGAATCTGAAAAATATTATTTAAAAGCTCCAAAACAATTTAAACCAGCCATTGTTTCTTTAAATGAATTTAGCGTGACAGCAACGGAAAATCTAATGATGTTAATGGCGAAGATTGAAGGAAAAAGCGAAATCCATTTAGCAGCTGCTGAACCGCATGTTCAAGAATTAGGCGAATTTTTAAAATCAATGGGCGCTGAGATTGAAGGATTGGGAACACATACCATTATTATTAAAGGCAAGCAAAAATTGAAAGGCGCAGAACATACCATTTGGCCTGATTATATTGAAGCGGGGACTTTTTTTAGTTTAGCTGCTACAACTAAAAGTAATCTTACTATTACCAATGTACCTGTTGCTTATTTAGAAATGGTCTTTCGTAAGTTGAAAAAAATGGGAGTTTCGTATAGAATAAAAGACAGCCAGGTTTTAATTGAGGGCAAAGATAGTTCTTTGAAAGCAGCCAAAATTCAAACATTACCGTATCCAGGATTTCCAACTGATCTTCAAGCTCCTTTCGCGGTTTTAGCTACTCAAGCTAAAGGTGACAGTTTAATTTTTGATACATTATTTGAAGGCAGATTTAAATATGTTGATGAGTTAAATCAAATGGGAGCAAAAATTTTTCTTTGCGATCCGCACCGTATTCTTGTATCAGGTCCGACGCCGCTTTATGGAACAAAAATCAAAAGTTTTGATTTACGTTCAGGAGCCACGCTGATTATTGCTGCCTTAGCGGCTCGGGGAAAAAGTCAGCTTCTAGGCATTGAAGAAGTAGACCGCGGTTATGAAAAAATTGAAGAGCGGCTGCAAAAAATTGGTGCGAATATAAAACGAGTCGAGGCAGAATCATAATAATATGTTTATTAAAAAAATTGGAATTGATTTAGGGACTACAAATACATTGGTTTTTGTACCCAAAAAAGGCGTAATTATTTTTGAGCCAACTATTGTTGCTTATGATCTCAATGACAATAAGATCTTAGCGGTGGGTAAGGAGGCAAAGGAAATGTTAGGACGTACGCCAGATGATATAGGAGCTTATCGGCCATTAAAAGACGGCGTGATTGCTGATTATAAAACGACCAAAATTATATTAAAGTATTTTATTTCTAAAGCCTTAGGTAGTTTTAATTTTTTTAAGCCCACTTTAATTATTTCTGGTCCAGCCGGTATTACTTCTACAGAAAGGCGAGCGGTTATTAACGCAGCTTTGGAGGCGGGTGCGCGTGAAGTTTATCTTGTCCGCGAACCCATCTTGGCTGCTTTGGGGGCGGGAATCCCCATTAATTCCGCTTCAGGTCATATGATTGTTAATATCGGAGGTGGCACTAGTGAAATTGCGGTGATTTCTTTGGGTGGCATTGTTTCGTGGGCCTCTTTAAGAATTGCAGGGAATAAATTTGATGAGGCGATAGTGAATTATATTCGAAAGAAATATAATTTAGCGATTGGCGATCAAACAGCAGAAAGAATTAAAATTGAAGCAGGCGCAGCTCTGCCTCAAAAAAACAAGATTGAAACCGAAGCAAAAGGACGTGATTTAACAACAGGGTTGCCACGTTCTGTGATCGTCAATTCTAATGAAATTGCTGAAGCACTGGCTCCTCATTTGGAAGAAATTGCCGAAAGTATTCGTTCTGTATTTTTGAATACTCCACCAGAGTTAGCAGCGGATATTATTGAAAAGGGAATTGTGATTGCTGGCGGCAGTTCATTGTTGCGAGATTTAGATTCATATATTTCGAAAGTTACGGGGGTGAATACTTTTCTAGCCGAAGATGCTTTGTATTGTGTAGCCAAAGGCACGGGCATTATTTTGGAACATTTGGATATTTACAAAAGAGCTCTAATGAGCAAGCGTTAAAATGAAAATAGATCAATATTTCAAAAAAATTATTGAGCAAGATATAATTGATGGCGCTTGGCTTTTTTTAAGCATGGATGAGGAGATGCTTTTTCAAAAAAGTTTAAGTTTAGCCAAACAAGTTACTTCAGCATCTTATATTTATATTGTTTCCGAGAGCGAGCAATTGGAAGATTTTATTAAAAATAGCCATCAGGTTTTTGATCCGGCAATAAAAAGCATTTTTGAAATTCAAAGATTGCTTTTTTTATCTAGTGATGAAAAAAAAGTGGTAATAGTTAAAATGATGGAAGATCTTTCTGAAGAAGCGCAAAACTCTTTGCTTAAAATCACCGAGGAACCGCCAGTGAATACTGCCTTCTTTTTTCTCAGCAAAGACGAGAATAGAGTATTGCCGACATTGCGTTCGCGTTTTCGGATAATTAAATTTCCTGAAAAAAATTCCTTTTACCAAAAACGCATTTCTTCGGAAATGAGAACGTTTCTACATTCTTCTCAGCCGCTCAATGTTTATTTAGAAAATTTTTTGGAAGAGGATCCGGTAATTTTTTTAGAAAACTTAGTCATTGTTATGAGGGATGGCCTCTTGAATTCCTTAAATCTTGAGGAGTTAAAAATTACAAATGGAGAGGGAGAGGCAAATGTAAAAGATTTAAAAAACGCCCTTTACGCCTTAGAAGGTATTAAATATCATAATTTAAATTCTCGCCTGCAAATCGAAGATTTATTATTAAATATTAATAAAAATTAATTTTTTTATTTTTGTTGCTAAAAGCCATGGGATCCTTCGGGCGTTACCCTCAGGATGACGTAAGAAGCGAAAGCCGAAGGATCCTTCGGACTAAAACCCTCAGGATGACAATGTATTGGTTTGTCATTCTGAGTGAAACCTGCCTGCCGGTTAGGTAGGTGAAGAATCTCATACTCAGCAGTGATGGTTAATAAGGCGGCGGCGAATTTCTTTTAGAAATTCGCCGCCGGTAAACCCTGTTTTATTTTTAAATTTTATGCCACTGCTTTATTGCTAATTATAGAGTGAAAATTTGAGATTTACATTTTATTATATTATAATTATTATAGTCGTTAAAACATTTATTTATGCCCATTAATCAATTAATCGAAAAATTAAAAAAAGAAGGCGAATCTGTGATTGAAGGATTTCGGAACGAAATTTTAGGTGTTCGTTCTAATCGACCTCAGCCGGCTCTTATTGAAAATATTAAAGTAGAATGTCCTGTTTATGGTTCTATCCTGCCACTTAAACAATTGGCAACCATTCAAGTGAGTTTGCCCAATAGTTTAATTGTTCAAGTATGGGACAAAGTAAATGTTTCGGCTTGTGAGAAAGCTATTCAAGCATCTAATTTGGGGGTTTCTACAATAGTAGAAGGATCGCAAATTCGAGTTATTCTTCCGCCCTTATCTCAGGAAAGGCGAGATCAGATTTTCCAATTAATCAAGAAAAAATCAGAAGATACAAAAATTCGTTTACGTCTTTTAAGAGAAGATGTTTTGAAAGAAATAAAAGAGTTATTTGAACAAAAGAAAATTTCCGAAGATGATAAATATCGTAGCAAGGAGCAGATTGATAAATTAATGGATGATTTTAATCATAAAATAGAGGAAATCGTTGAAGTCAAAAAAAAGGAGATTTACGAATAAAAGAAATTAATTTTTTCATAAAAAGAACCATTCTTTTTATATGAGTGCTATTATTTTTATACTTTGTTTAGCTTTTTTAATTATTGTTCATGAATTTGGGCATTTTTTAGCAGCCAAAAAAAGTGGAATGAAAGTTGAAGAATTTGGAGTTGGATTGCCTCCTCGTATTTGGGGAACAAAAAAAGGGGAAACGATTTATTCGATTAATGCTTTGCCTTTTGGAGGCTTTGTAAAAATTTATGGAGAAGATGGTTCTTATGAAAATGAAGAAAATAGTTTTTCAGCAAAAAAACCAGCTGTTCGATTAAAAGTTTTATTAGCAGGCATTGCAATGAATTTGATAGTTGGCATTATTCTTTTGGGTGTTGGTTTTAATATTGGCATTCCTGCTCTTGCAACCGAAGATAATATGCCTTATTTACAAGATATCAAACTATCTATTTTAGAAGTTCAAAAAGATTCACCGGCAGCCATGGCTGGGCTCAAAACAGGCGATCGAATTTTAGAGGTGAGTCGCGGTGATGAAAAAATATCTTTGCCTACAGTTGAGGAATTGCAGTCGTTTACGAAAAAATGGGGCGGTGAAGAAATTAATTTAAAAGTTGAACGAGGGAAAGAATCTTTTGAAATTAAAGCAACGCCTCGTAAAAACTTTGAAGAGAATCAAGGGGCTTTGGGTATTGCGATTGGCGAAACAGGAATACTTAAATACCCCTTTTTTCAAAGTATTTGGGAGGCCATCAAAGGAGGATTTAGTATTTTTATTAATGTTTTTATAGGGCTTTTTCTTTTTTTGAAAAATTTAATTATTAATGGCCAAATGATGGGCGAAGTAGCTGGACCGGTTGGCATAGTGGCTTTAGGGGGGCAGACGGTCAAAATGGGTATTGGATATTTGATTCAATTTTTAGCGACTTTGTCAATATATTTAGCCGCTTTTAATCTTATTCCTTTTCCGGCGCTTGATGGTAGCCGCGCGCTCTTTGTTTTAATTGAAAAAATTAGAGGGAAGGCTGTGCCCGCAAAAGTGGAAAATTTAATTCATTCTTTAGGTTTTGTTATTTTGATTGGTCTTGTTATTGTCGTTACTTTCCACGATATTTTAAACTTATTTTGAGGTTAAAAATTGAAAAAAGAAAAAAAAGAATTACAATATTAAGGACTATGTTAGAATCAAAAGCATTTGTTTCAATTAATCGAGGAGCTGTTGAAGATGAAACAGCTTTGAATGCACAACTCCTGATAAGAGGAGGATTTGTTGAGAAGGTAATGCCGGGTATTTATGTTTATTTGCCTTTGGGCTGGCGGGTTTATAAAAAAATAGAAACAATAATTCGAACGGAAATGTTTAGAATAGGAAGTGAGGAAATTTTTCTTTCAGCGCTATTACCAAAAGAATTATGGATAAAGAGCGGACGATGGGAATCTTTTGGTGATATTCTGATGAAAGTCAATGATCGTGATGGCAGGGAATATGTTTTGGGCCCTACGCATGAAGAATTAATAGCAGAATTAGCTAAAAAATACATTTTGACATATAGAGATTTACCAAAAGCCATTTTTCAAATTCAAGAGAAATTTCGAGATGAACAAGAAGTACAATCAGGATTATTAAAAACTAAAGAATTTATAATGAAAGATTTGTATAGTTTTCATGCCACCCGACAAGACTTGGATTTTTTCTATGAGGAAATGAAAAAATCTTATATTAATATTTTTAATCAATGTGGTTTAAAATCTTATATTGTTGAAGCAGCCGGTGGTAATTTTACTGATGAGAATGTTCATGAATTTATGTTAAAAACAGAAGCAGGAGAAGAGACGACGGTTTTTTGTGAATTATGCGATTTTGCTCAGAACAAGCAATTGAAAGAAGCAGAAGGAAGAGATCAATGTCCTCGTTGTGGCGGTTTACTTAAAGAAGAAAAAACAGTGGAACTGGGAAATATTTTCAAACTTGGAACAAAATTTAGCGAAAACACAGGAGCGTATTTTGTTGATCGTGATGGCGAGAAAAAACCAATTTTAATGGGCTGCTATGGCATTGGCTTAAGCCGATTGATGGGAGTAATTGCTGAGGTTTATCATGATGAAAAGGGCTTGGTATGGCCTGTTTCCGTAGCTCCATGCCTCATTCATTTAATAAAAATAAACGAGACGGATCCGAAAATTGATGCTAAGATAAAAAAGCAAGCAGATAAATTATATCAGCAATTGACTCGAAAGGGTTTCGAGGTTTTATATGATGATCGAGTTGAGTTTACAAGCGGAGAGAAAATTGCGGAGGCTGACGCTATCGGAATTCCTTATCAAATAATAATAACTGCTAAAAACTTACAAAGGGAATTAGTAGAAATAAAAAGTCGAAATTCAGGGGAAAGCGAATTATTAAAAATATCGGCGGTCGGAAACTATTTTAAAAATATTAATCAATAATTATGTTTAAAAAATTATTAGCAAAAATGTCGCCGGGATTGGGAATTGATTTGGGTACAGCCAATTCCCTTGTTTATTTGGAGAAACAAGGGGTTGTTATTAATGAGCCGTCGGTAGTGGCTTACAATCAAAAAACGAATGAGATTTTAGCTATTGGACGTGAAGCGCAAGCGATGGTTGGACGTACGCCTCCTCATATTGTAGCAGTTCAGCCATTGACCAATGGAGTAATTTCTGATTTTGAATTGTCGGAAGAAATGCTTCGTTATTTTTATCGTAAATTCCAAAAATCCAAATTAGGAATTTTGCCGTATCGGCCGCGGGTGGTTATTGGTATTCCTTGTGGAATTACTGAAGTGGAAAAAAAGGCAGTAGAAGATGCAGCCTTAAATGCCGGAGCAGGCGAGGTTTATTTGGTAGAGCAAACTTTAGCAGCGGCGATCGGTAGTCATATTCCTATTTTTGAACCATCGGGCAATATTTTAGTTGATATTGGTGGAGGAACTACGGATATCGTTGTTATTTCCCTTGGCGGTATTGTTCGTTATAAAAACTTAAAAATTGCTGGTCAAAAATTTAATGAAGACATTATAAGATATGTTAAGGACGAATATCGTTTATTAATTGGAGAAGTGAGTGCAGAACGTGTAAAGTTGGAAATTGGATCAGCTAAAATTAATGGAATGGAAAAATTAGAAACAGTTGTCAGAGGAAGAGATTTAACCACTGGCTTACCGAAAGAAGTTACTCTAACAAGCGAAGAAGTTGCAAGGGCTTTGGATAAATCCCTGAAAGTTTTAGTGGAAGCGATTCGGTCTACCATTGAGGAAACACCACCGGAATTAGTGGCTGATATTTCTATAAAAAACATTTGGTTGTCGGGTGGAGGAAGTTTATTACACAATCTTGATCGTTTGATCGAAAATTATTGCATGATGCCGGTAAAAAGCGTTGATGATCCTTTAACGGCGACGGTGCGAGGATTGGGGATTATCGTGGAAAATTTAAAACAGTATAAAAATATCCTTATTTATGAGCACAAAGAGAACGAATAATCTTATTGTAATTTTGTTAATTATTGCCTTTCTGGGAAGTTTTATGAGGCCAGTATTGGCTTTAGCCACTAACGAAGAAGATAGTAATAACGGAGATAAAACTTTTACCGCAAGAGCTCGAACTATTCTTTTACGTGCTGTTCAGGATATTGATAATTGGGTTAGAGGTTTGATTTATTTTAAGGAAATTCAAGAGGAAAATAATGTTTTGGTTTTTCAAAACCGAGCTTTAAAGTCTTTGTTAATTGATTATCATAATTTAAAGTCAGAAAATGAATTATTGCGAGAGGCATTAAAAATTCACCAATCGCAAGACATTAATTTTCTTTTAGCCAACGTTATTGGTCGATCGCCTTTGAATTTCTCTCAGACTTTTGTGATTGATGTGGGAGAGGAAGATGGAATTAAGGTGGGACAGAGTGTTGTTTGGGGAGGAAAAACTTTAATAGGAGAAATTATTGATGTGCGAAAAAATTCTAGCACAGTTCGAGCTATTACGGATAGTGAATTTAGAGCCGCGGTTTTTGTTGGTGAAGGCCGAACTGAAGCCCTTTTCACCGGTAATGGCTTTTTACCTCCTTTTTTAGATTTGGTACCGACGAAAGAAGAAATTGCTTTAAATGAACAGGTTTATACTTCAGGTTTGGATAATAAATTTATTCGAGGTTTGTACGTTGGAGATGTAAGTGAAATTAATAAACCCGAAGGTAAAATTTTTCAGGAAATCAAAATTACCCCGGCTTTAGATTGGACGAGCATTTATCAAGTCTTAGTTATCGTTCATTAATAATGAAAAAGATAAAACAAATTTTGCACGTTCTTACTTTTCTGTTATTTATAAGCCTTTTGGCCATTTTACAAATAACGATTATTAATCAATATCCCATCGGAGGAGTAAAAGTAAATCTAGTTCTTATAGGATTGTTAGCTAATATTTTTAATCCTCGTTTTGGAAAGGTGGTTTTAGGTGCTGTTGTAGGAGGTCTGATTTATGATTTTGGCGGGATTTTTAATTTTATTTCTCTAATAAGTTTTTTGGTTACAATAGTAATTCTGCATTTATGGAGTAAAAAATATTTGGTTAAAAAGAACATGTTGATGATTTTTTTCTTTGGCGCTATTGGAACAATATTTTTCAATTTTTTTTACGTGCTGTTGAGTTATTTTCTTTTTCATGCAAACTTTTTTTATTATTTTTTAAGTCTGAGACACGTTGTGGAAATATTACTTAATGGCGGAGGAGCTTTTATTTTTGCTTTAATTGGTGAGGGATTTACGCAAATAAGCCATTTATTTAAAAAATAATGAAATTAAATTTTAAGAAGAATAAAAAAGTAAAAAGAGAAAGTGATTTTTTGGAAGTAGAAGAAATTTTATTTAATAAAGAAGCGGTTTCAAAATTAAAAGAAGAAGAACTTAGTCGTTTGGAGGTTTCTATTGGGAAATGGGGGTTAAATTCGATTTTTTTGTTTGGGATTTTTCTTTTAATTTTTGCGTTAGGCTTGGTTGGTTATTTAAATTTTGCGAAAGGCGATGAATATCAACAAATTGCCCAAAAAAATGCTTTAAAATCCATTCCTATTATTGCTGATCGAGGTTTGATTTTTGATAATCATAATAGGGTTTTGGTTTACAATCAAGAAGTATTTGATTTAGTGTTTTTCCCTGCGTATTTACCTGTTGATAAAATAGAAAGAGAAAAGATATTAAAAAAAATTGAAGAAAAACCAGAAATTGCAGCGGCTATTAATAAAGAAAATTTAGAAGAAGATGACCCTTTAGAGAGTATTATTTTACAAAGCAATTTAAGTCGCGAAGAGGCTATTAGATGGGAAAGCTATTTTGCTGGTTATTCAGCAGTTCAAGTTATTAGGCAAAACTTACGCCAATATACTTCACCACTTGCTTTTAGTCATATTTTAGGTTATGTGGGTCGCGTATCGGCTGAAGATATTCAGAAAAATCCACTTTATAGTAATTTTGTGAAAATTGGCAAAGCTGGTCTCGAATCTTTTTATGAAGATAATTTACGCGGTCAAGACGGAGAAATTAAAGTACTAAGAAATGCTTATATGGAAATTTTAGGGCAGAGCGTCGTTAAAGAGCCGGTGGCGGGTAATAATCTTTATTTAACGATTGATGCCGATCTCCAAGAATACAGCTATAAAACTCTTGCTCGACAGATTGATAATTTAGGGAAAGAAAGAGGCGGCGTAGTAATTGTTTCTGACCCGCAGAGTGGAGAAATCCTTTCATTAGTTAGCTACCCAGGTTATGATATCAATAGTTTGTCAAAGGGTATTACCCAGAAAGAATTTGAAACATTAATCAATTCAAAAGTTACTCCTCTTTTTAATCGAACGGTTTCTGGTCTTTATAATCCAGGTTCAACAATCAAACCAATCATCGCCATTGCTGCTTTAGAAGAAAACATCATCGATCCTTTTAAAAAAATAGAAACGCACGGCTATATTACTATTCCTAATCCTTATTTTCCTGATCGGCCATCTATTTTTGTTGATTGGCGTAATAATGGTGTTGTAAACATGCAAGATGCAATTGCTCGATCCAGCAACGTTTATTTTTATATTATTGGTGGTGGTTATGAAGATTTTGTTGGATTGGGCATTGAGCGAATTAGAAATTATTTAGAAAAATTTCAATTTAATCTAGTAACCGGTATTGATTTACCAGCAGAAAAAGTTAGCAATATTCCTGATGAAAAGAGTAAAAACCCCTGGCGTATAGGTGACACCTACAATGTTTCTATTGGCCAGGGCGATTTATTAACAACACCGATAAGATTAATAACGAGTTTAAACGTTATGATTAACGGTGGAAAAATTTTGCGGCCGTATCTTTTAGATCACATTGCTGATAATAATCAGCGGACAATTTTTCAAAACGAAATACAAGTAGCAAAAGATAATTTTCTAAACTCCAAAAACATAGAGATTGTAAAAGAAGGAATGCGAAAAACGGTTACGAGTCCTTTAGGCACGGCGCATACTCTTATCGATTTACCATTTAGTGTTGGAGGAAAAAGCGGCAGCGCTCAAACATCAGGTAATACAAAAACCAATGCCTTATTTTATGCTTTTGCTCCGTATGACGATCCACAGATTTCCGTTTTAATTTTAATTGAAGATGTACCGGAAGGTTCTTTAAATGCTATTCCAGTAGCAAAAGATATTTTAATGTGGTATTATAAAAATAGAGGTTTTAAATAATTAATGTCTTAATCGATATCTTAAATTTTAAAATCTAACCTCAAATAATTTTAAAGGCATTAAAAATTATAAAATTATTTCGGTGATGCTTTTAGAATAACAATTGGATTGAAAGCCGCGGGATTCATCTATTAGATTTTGTTTTTGGATGCTGCGCGGTGGCGATTTTCTTTAGAAAATCGCCACCGCGCCGCTTCATCTCTAGTCGTTTATTACTTTTAGATTTAATATTTCATGAATAATATGCCCCCAGTTTATTTAAGCAAAGAAAAATATGAAGAGTTATGTCGTGAACTTGAAGCACGGAAAACGACTATTCGGCAAAAAATAGCCGCTGATTTAAAGCATGCTAAAGACCTAGGAGATTTATCCGAAAACGCCGCTTATACAGAAGCCAAAGATGCAAAAGAAAAAAACGATCGTCGAATTGATGAACTAGAAAATATTCTTGCTCATTGCGAAATTATTGAAAAATCACAAAAAAATGATAGAGTTTATATAGGAGCTAAAGTGAAAATTCAAGACGAAAAAGGAGAGATTTTCGAATATCAAATTGTTGGCCCAGAAGAAAGTGATCCATTTAAAAACCTGATTTCTTACAGATCGCCATTAGGAATGGAGTTGATGGATAAAAAAGAAGGAGATTGGATTAAAATTCAAAGCCCCAATCAAACGATCAAAAAATATAAAATTATCTCTATTGATTAAAATTATGTCAACAGCTGATCAGGTTAAAAAAATAAGAATTGCAAAAATAAAAGAATTAAAAAAACAAGGCAAGGAAGTGTATCCCAGTCATTGTTTTCGTAACCAATCAATTAGTAATATTTTGAATAATTTTTATTCTTGGAGTATTGCAAAAAAGAAAATTTGGGTAGGAGGAAGAATAATGAGTATTCGTTTTCATGGCGGAATAGCATTTGCCGATTTGTGGGATGCCAGCGGGCATTTACAGATTGTTTTTAAAAAAGAGGAAACAAAAAATTTTGAACTTCTCAATCAATACTTGGATGTAAGCGATTTTATTGAAGTAAGAGGTTTTCCTTTCAAAACGGAAAGAGGGGAAAAAAGTTTATTAGTTCAAGAGTGGCGTATTTTAGCAAAAAGCTTAAAGCCCATTCCTTCAGAATGGTATGGTTTAAAAGACACCGAAGAACGCTTTCGGCGTCGCTATCTTGATTTAATTTTAAACGAGGAAGTAAAAAAGCGCTTTGAAACTCGCTCGAGAATTATTAAAGCAATGAGAGGCTTTTTTGATAAGGAAGGTTTTATGGAAGTGGAAACGCCTATTTTACAAACATTGGCCGGCGGAGCCGCTGCGTGTCCATTCAAAACAAAACTTAATATTTTGAATATGCCACTTTATCTTCGCATTGCACCAGAATTATATTTGAAACGATTAATTGTTGGTGGTTTTGAAAAGATTTTTGAAATTGGTAAGAATTTTCGCAACGAGGGTATTGATAAAACTCATAATCCAGAATTTACAATGATGGAGCTTTATTGGGCCTATGCTGATTATGAAGATATGATGGATTTTATTGAACAGCTTTTTGTTTATATTCTCAAAAACGCCTTGCCTCAAACAAAAGACCCCATGCTCATTAATTTTAATGGTCAATTAATTAATTTTACTCCACCATGGCCACGCAAAAAATTTTTAGAT
Source organism: Minisyncoccota bacterium (assembly GCA_035369485.1). GTDB lineage: Bacteria > Patescibacteriota > Minisyncoccia > UBA6257 > JAAZHW01 > JAQVHD01. Next base: position 25,420 of record DAOSMC010000001.1, read on the forward strand.
TTAATTGAAGAAGAAACAAGCCTAAAACCGTTAGCAACAAAGAGTCAAACATGGAGAGCGTTTCTTCAAACTCAAGGAGTAACAATAACAGAAGAAATAAAAAAGATGGATGAGTGGGGGTTGATGGATGAAGTTTATAAAAAAGTTTGTTTAGAAAAATTAACTCAGCCCACTTTTGTTACCCATCATCCCATTGTTTTATCGCCATTAGCAAAATTGAGCAAAGACAATTTGAATGAAACAGAAAGATTTCAGTTGGTTGCTGGCGGAATCGAATTGGTTAATGGTTATTCAGAATTAAATGACCCCTTAGAGCAAGCGGAACGTTTTAAAAAACAAGAACAACGAAGAAAAGCGGGGAATAAAGAAGCATCGCCCTATGATAAAGATTTTATAGAAGCATTGGAATATGGAATGCCACCCACAGCAGGCGTTGGTATTGGCATTGATCGATTGGTTATGCTTTTAACCAATGCACCATCTATCAAAGAGGTCATCTTTTTCCCTTTTATGAAAAATAAATAAAAATATGCTTACAGATTTATTAAAAAAAATTAGAGAAAATCCTCAATTATATAAAGAAGGAATTGCAAAGAAAAATTGCAACGTCGAAATTATTGATAAAATTTTAGCAATTGACAAAGAATATCGTAGTAATTTAGCAGAAGTGGAATTTTTGAGAGCTCATTTAAATGAGTTGTCACAAAATGCTAAATTTAGCCAAGATCATTTAGAGCAAGCGCGAGCTACTAAACAGCGTATTAAAGATTTGGAAAGGGAATTAACACCAATAGAAAATGACTTAGATAAATTACTTTATCAGATTCCTAATTTACCGTTTGAGGATGTTCCATTAGGGAAAGACGAGAGTGAAAATAAAGTATTACGAGAAGTGGGGAAAAGGCCAAAATTTAAATTTGAACCTCAAGATTATTTAACGCTAACAGAAGATAAGTGGATTGATACTAAAAGAGCTGCTAAAGTAGCGGGAACGCGCTTCGGATATTTAAAAAATGAGGCAGTGCTTTTGGAATATGCGTTAGTAAGATGGGTAATGAATTCTCTTAAAGAAAAAGGATTTGTGCCAATAGTCCCGCCTGCTTTTATTTCTTCTAAGGCTATGAAGGGGATGGGTTATATTGATAATGAAAAAGATTTGGCGGAACGTTATTATTTTCCTCAAGATGATTTATTTTTGATTGGTACAGCCGAGCAAGCAGTTGGTCCGATGCATATGGACGAAGTTTTAGAAGAAAAAGAGTTGCCTTTGCGCTATATTGCTTTTTCGCCGTGCTTTAGAAGAGAAGCTGGTTCTTATGGAAAAGATACCAAAGGAATTTGGCGCGTACATTATTTTGAAAAATTGGAAATGTTTATTTTTTGTAAACCAGAACAATCTGAAGAAGAGCATCAGCTTATTTTAGCTATTGAAGAGGAGTTGATGCAAAAATTGGGATTGCCTTATCGTGTTATTCAATTGTGTACGGGCGATTTGTCAAATCCTTCGGCTAAATCTTTTGATATTGAAGCATGGTTGCCGAGTCAGAATCGATACGCCGAGACTCATTCGTGCAGTAATTGCACAGACTTCCAATCTCGGCGATTAAATATTCGCTATCGATCCAAAGATGGTTTGCAATTCGTGCACACTCTTAATGGAACGGCGTTTGCTATTGGCAGAATCATCGTTGCAATTATAGAGAATTATCAACAAGCAGATGGTTCAATTAAGATTCCTGAGGTTTTAGAACAATATCTTTAATATCATATTTATGTTATGCCTTATCGACTTACATCTTATAAATTAAGGCAGATTCAAAAGAAAAAACAAAGAAGGCGAACTATTTTTGTTATCATTATTATTGTTCTCTTCATTTGTTGCCTCGGCGGGATATTATTTTTTTCACCTCTTTTTCAAATCAACAGCATAGCTATTAATTCTACTCATTTTGTTAAAATGAGCGATATTTTTCAGAAAGCAACCGAGCAGTTTAAGGATCAAAAACTGTTTAATTTAATAACCGTTCCGGCTAACCTCATTCTTTTTACTCAAGCTGATTGTAAGGCTATTGAAAAATATTTCGTGGCTTTGGATTCTGTTGACTGCCAAAAAATTTATATTGCTAAAATGCTTAAAATTGAAGCGCGAGAAAAACAACAAATAGGAATCCTTTGTTCTGATTCGGTAATTAAAAACCATGGAAATTGTTTGTATTTTGATCAAAACGGTATCGTATTTGCTCTAGCCGAAGAAGACGATGATTTTGATCATTCTCTTATTGCGATGCAAGATGTTACTAATCGCATTTATCAATTAGGTGATAAAATTATTTCCTATGATTTTTCGCCTGTGGTAAAAATAAAAGACATTTTGGCGAATCATCAATTAATATTGAATAAAATAGAAATTGATGATCATGATGTGGTTTATTTTTTTGAAAACGGATTTAAATTGTTAATTTCTCAAGAAAAATTAAAAGAGACAGCGAATATTTTACCTCGTTTATTAGAAATAGAATTCGATTTACAAAAATTAGAGTATTTAGATCTACGCTTTTTGCCAAAGATGTATTATAAGTAGATTGAAAGATTAGAGTGATAAAGATAGGGTTTTTAAGGGGCGACGAAAATTTTCTTTGAAAATTTTCGTCGCCCCGTCCGTCGCATTTATTTTCTTGATTTAGCCACTGTTAAGCCAATGATTTTTTTAGAGCCATTTTGTTTTAAAACTCGCGCAGCCTCTTGCATTGTAGCACCAGAAGTAAAGACGTCATCTATAAGAATGATATTCTTGTTTTTTAAGGAATTTTTATCCTTAACTTCAAAAGCATTTTTGAGATTTAAGTGGCGTTCCTCATAATTATCAAGTTTTGCTTGAGGATGTGTATTTTTTTGGCGTATTAAAATTTCACTATTTATTTCTAATTGAAAATAGTTAGCAAAAATTTTAGCTATTTCTTCGCTTTGATTAAATCCGCGTTCTTTGAAGCGTTGACGCGAAAGAGGAATGGCGATGACGATTGCTCCAGAAAATTGTTTTTTAAGATCAGGCCATATTTTTTCCCAGTAGTTAATGACGATGTTGCCGAGTGTATGGCGAATGTCTTTAACAAACTGATATTTGTAAAGATGAATAAGTTTTTGGACGAGAGGATTTTCATAGTCAGTAGCCGAAGCAATAAAATCCAGAGGGGAATAATTATTGGAGTGGGAACATTTTTTGAATTGGCCAATTCTTTTGAGACAAATAGGGCAGAATAATGATGAGTATAGAGGAATGGTTTTTAGGCAATTTTCACAAAGATAGAGACCGCTTTCGTTTTTAATAAAAGCGCCGCAATTTAAACAAAAAATTGGGAAAAGGCAATCATAGATTAAATTTTTTATTTTGATTATTTTATTCATTGTGGATAAGTATAACTTGTTGCTTCCAACTATCTTTTAAATTATAATATAATAAAAGAGAAAATTAATTCTAGAAATAAATTTTATGCGCACTTTAGGAATTGATATTGGGACAACTAATATAAAAGCAGTGGAACTTTCTGGGACACTGAATAATATAATTTTAGAGAATTATGGTATTTTAGAAACTTACGGTTATTTAGAGCGTAGCAATGCTGCTATTCAAACGAATTATTTTAAACTTGTTGAAGAAATAACAACAGAATTATTAAGGCAATTATTTTCAGCGTTCAAACCTAAAACAAAAAGAGCATTTTTTTCATTGCCTGTGTTTTCTAGTTTTATTACGAATTTCGATTTGCCATTTACTAATAATAAAGAAATTGTTCAAGCAGTTCCTTTTGAAGCTAAAAAATATATCCCATTACCGTTGGAGGAATTAGAAATTAATTGGATGGTGATAGCAAAAGCTGCAGATGGAAGAAAAGAAAAAAGCAGAATTGTTTTGGTGGCAACACCAAAGGAATTGATTCAAAAATATCAACACATTGCTCAAACACTCGGATTAAATCTGATGGGTTGGGAAATCGAAGGATTTTCTTTAGCCCGAACGCTTGTGGCAGATGATAAAACGCCAACATTAATAGTTGATATTGGCACTCAGGTTACAAATCTTTTTGTAGTAGATAACACTTTTTTGGTTAATTTCGAAAGTTTAAATATTGGAGGTGCTGAAATCACTCATATTATTAGTCAAAGTTTAGGCGTTACTCAAGAACGAGCAGAAGAGTTTAAAAAAATTAAAGGATTCAAAGTTAATCCAGAAGAAATGGGTGTTGTTAATGTATTGATGCCAATTGTGGATAATTTTGGGAATGAAATTTTAAGAATGATTGATATCTATCGCGAAAAAAATAATCGTCAAATAGAAAAAGTCATTCTTACAGGAGGAACGGCTAATATGCCAGGATTAACCGAGTATTTTACTGAATTTTTGAATTTGCCAGTAGAAAAAGCATGGCCATTTAAGCAGATAAAATACCAACAGTTTTTAGAGCCGCTTTTAAGGGATACAGCTCCATTTTTAAGCATAGCGACTGGTGTGGCAATGAAGGGCTTGGAATAGTTGTGAAAAAGGATTATAATAAAAATTAGAGGGGGAGTTGCATTTGGAGATTTAAAATATAAAGGTTATAATAAAAGAAATAATATGGCAGATTTTCAAGCAATAGAACCATTAAATAAAAAAAAGACAACAGGATGGATGACTAATTTAATTACTGTTGCAGTAATTATTTTTGTTGTGGTTTTTGCTTTATATTTTGTAGGCGTGTTTTATGAGAATTATATAACAAAAAACATATCCGATATTAATGATAAAATTAAGGATTTGGCGAAAGAAATACCGATTGAAGATCGAAATGAAGTATTGACCTTTTATTCCCAATTAATAAATCTTAGAGCTTTGTTAGCAAATCATTTGTATCCATCTAACATCTTTTCTCGTTTAGAGCTTATCACCCATCCTCAAGTAACTTTTACCACCTTTTCTTATGAAAATAAAACTTCAATAATTAAGTTAGAAGGATATGCGCGTGATTTAAATGTTCTAGCACAACAACTTTTAGCTTTGCAAAAAACAACAGATTTCGTCAAAATTACAGTGAACGATATAAAAAACGCAGCAGACAAAGTGCAATTTGGAGTCGAAATTAATTTTAATCCAACTTTTATTCACAAATAAATTATGAAAGAATCGGAAAAAAGAACTATTAGTATTATTATTATTTTGGCTCTTTTTATTGGAGCGGCTATAGTATTTTTTACAATGACTTGGCCGATGTTCGATCAAGTTTTAAAAGATAATAGAAATCTTGCTTTGGCGAAAGCCGAATATCAAAGACAGGTAGAAGCAGTTCGATTAGCAAAAACCATCGTAGAACAGTATAAAAACCTAACGGATGTTAATCAGATGATTTCATTAACCATGCCTCGAAGTGAAGAGTTGTATAATGCAATAGTTCAATTAAATAAAATTTCAGAAGATAGTGGGTTGAGCATTCAAAGTATTGCGTTGCAAAAAATTGCTAGCGCTACTACTGCACCTAGCAAGACGTTAAGTACATCTTCTCAAAGCTTGTTAAAATCACCACAGCAGTTGGCTCTGACACTATCTCTTAACGGAACATACGAATCATTTAAAACCTGGTTAGAAGCTGTTGAGACGAATATTCGTTTGATGGATATAACTAATATTTCTTTTTCCGGAGTTAAAGCTACACCAACAGAGAGAGGGGGTGATGCAGGTTTCAACTTTTTCAACTTTAGCGTTGCTTTAAATTTATATTATCAACCATAATTAATATGGAAACTATAGAACAAAAATCAAAAACTAATATCTTTATTTATATTATCATTGCAATTTTAATTGTTGCTATTGTGGGAGTTTATTTTGTATTTTTCGCTCCCGAAAAATTAGCAACTTCAGAAACACCCACTGCTATTCCTGTTACTAATACAACTGTTGAAGAGGTTGGTTCGTCTCCTGCGACAAAGACTACATCAGCTCCTTTAGTAAGCCATTCCACCTCCACCGATATTACTGGAGGGTTAAGCTCTCTTAAATTAACGCCAGAAGATATTTTAAATAATCCCATCTTTCAATCATTACGTGCTTATGCTGAACCAGTTGAAGTGCCAACACTTGGTCGTCCGAACCCATTTATTCCTTATTAAAAATAATTAAAATAAAATGATCCCAAACAAAATTTTATTAGAACTTTTAGTTAAAAATAATAAAATTGATCAGGCCACGGCCGACAAACTTCTCAAAGATAGCCAGACGCTTAATCAACCAGTAGAAGAAATTATTTACGAAAGAAATCTCGTTCCTCAAGATGAGGTAGCAAAAATTAAAAGCGAGTACTATAAAATTCCAACAAAACATTTCACCAAAGAGGATATTATTCCCAACGAAGTTTTGAATATTATCCCAGAAGAGGTAGCGCGCACACATCAAATAGTGGCTTTTAAAAAAGATGGAGATACTTTGCACGTTGGAATGCTTTCTCCTGATGATCAACAAGCTCAGGATATTTTGAAATTTATTGCCAAACAACGCAAACTCAACATTGCAATTTATCTAGTTACTAAATCAGACTTGGAAAACATCTGGAAGAATTATCGATCATTTGCTACGCGCTTAAAAGAAATTCAAGACAGCGTAGATATTTTCAAAAGACAAAGCAAGCCATCTCATCAACTCTATCAGCAGCGCGTGGTGCGGATTGATGAAGCAAGTGGTATCATTGCTGAAGAGGCGCCAATTATTACGATTGTTTCTACTGTATTAGAAGAAGCAGTTGAATCAAACGCTTCCGATATTCATATCGAGCCGATGAGAAATAAATTACGCATCCGTTTTCGATTAGACGGCGAGTTGAAAGAAGTACTTTCTCTTCCTTTGGAATTACAACCAGCGATTATTGCCCGTATTAAAATTCTTTCTGATTTAAAAATTGATGAAACTAGAATTCCTCAAGATGGACGTTTTAGAACTATTTTGGATAATAAAGAAATTGATTTTCGTGTAGCGACGTTTCCGACGGCTTTGGGCGAAAAGGTAGCGGTACGTGTTCTTAATCCGTATGTCGGCTTAAAAACTATTGATGATTTGGGAGTGAGAGCATATCATAAAACTTTGATTGAAGAAGCTATTGCAAAACCATTTGGAATGATTTTAGCCACCGGTCCGACAGGGTCAGGAAAAACAACTACACTTTATGCTATTCTCCAAGGATTAAATAAAGAAGCGGTAAATATTGTAAGCCTTGAGGATCCGGTAGAGTATTTTATTGAAGGATTAAATCAATCTCAAGTTAAACCAGAAATTGGTTATGATTTTGCTTCTGGTTTAAGACAGATTGTTCGTCAAGACCCCGATATTATTATGGTAGGAGAAATTCGAGATAATGAAACTGCAGCTTTGGCAGTACACGCTGCTTTGACTGGTCATTTAGTGCTTTCAACTCTTCATACCAACAATGCAATAGGAGTAATTCCGCGTTTAATTGATATGAAAATTGAGCCATATCTTTTACCAGCTTCTTTGATTTTAATGATGGCCCAACGTTTAGTAGGAAGACTTTGTGATCAGTGTAAACAAAAAGTAGAAGCAACTGGTAGCTTGAAAGAGGAAATAGAAAAATCCATAGCTGCGTTGCCAAAAGAATTGAGGGCAAAGTATCAAAAAGATAAATATGAAATTTATTTACCTCAGGGTTGCAAGGAGTGTAATTATAAAGGGATAAAGGGAAGAATGCCTCTCTTTGAAGTTCTCAAAATGACACCATCACTTGAAGAGATTGTTTTAAAAGATCCATCGGCGGCTAATTTACAACAAGAAGCAGAAAAACAAGGAATGGTTACTCTACGTCAGGATGGCATTATTAAGGCGCTCGAAGGACTAATTTCCATTGAGGAAGTTCTAAAAGAAACAATGGAAAAAGATTAAAGTTAAAGGCGTTTAATTTTAAATTTTATGGCAGATGTTTTTTATAAAGAAAAAATAGAAAATTTATTAACTTTAACAGCGCAACAAAATGCGTCTGATTTACATTTTTCAGTTGGTCGCAAACCAACGTTAAGAATTGATGGGCGTTTAGTTTCTATTGCCAAGGAAGAAGTTTTTACCAAAGAAGTGGTTGAAGGATTAATTGATGCTTTGGTGCCGTCTGGCCGAAAGGAAGAATTTTTGAAAAATCGAGAAATAGACTTTTCTTACACCTTATCAGATAAAGCTCGTTTTCGAGTAAATGTTTATTTTCAAAGGGGGAATATGGCAGCCGCGTTAAGATTTATTCCTTATAAAATTAGAACAATTGAAGAATTGAATTTACCGCCTATTTTACACGATTTTGCAAAATACAGCCAAGGTTTTATTTTAGCAGTAGGACCAGCGGGTCATGGGAAATCAACAACGTTAGCGGCTATTATTGATGAAATTAATCACGAACGAACAGCCCACATTATTACTATTGAAGATCCTATTGAATACGTTTTTGTTCAAGATCGTTCGATTATTGATCAGAGAGAGGTTTTATCGGATACATTAAGTTTTCATCGTGGCTTGCGTTCTGTTTTAAGACAAGATCCAGATGTTATTATGGTTGGAGAAATGCGAGATCCCGAAACGATTCAAACAGCGATAACCGCTGCTGAAACAGGGCATCTTGTTTTTTCTACTTTGCATACCAATTCTGCTTCACAAACGATTGATCGCATTATCGATAGTTTCCCTGCTTCCCAACAATCGCAGATTAGAACTCAATTAGCGGCAACACTAGTCGGAATTATTTCTCAACGTTTAGTACCGCGATTAAATGGTGGTAGAATTCCCGCCTGTGAAGTAATGCTTACCAACTCAGCTATTCGTAATTTAATTCGTGAAGATAAAATTTATCAAATTGATTTGGTTATTGAAACAAGCATTCAAGAACGTATGATTTCATTGAATCGTTCATTGGCTAACTTGGTTAAACAAAGCGAAATTTCTTTAGAAACTGCCGAATCGTATTCATTAAACCCGGCAGAATTAGCTAATCTTTTAGCTCGTTAATTAAACTCTATGGCAAAGTTTCGTTATACAGGCAGAAATGATTTAGGAGAAATTCAAAGCGGCGTTGTTGAAGCAGGCAGTCGTGATTTGGCTATTAAAATTTTACAAGATAATAAAATATATGTTCTTTCTTTAGAGTCTTTAGAAAAGAAGGGATTTTTGGATAGGCTGCTTCAGTCATTTCAACGCGTCAAAACAAAAGACCTTATGATTTTTACTCGTCAGTTAAGTGTTTTACTTTCGGCAAAGGTTCAATTAGTTGATTCGTTGAAAGCTCTTTATAATCAAGTGACAGATCCCTTGTTGAAGGATGCTATTTTTGATGTTTTTACTGATGTGGAAGGAGGGATGTATTTTTCTCAAGCTTTAGCAAAGCACCCGAAGGTATTTTCTGATTTTTTTGTAAACATGGTTCGTTCTGCTGAATTATCCGGTCGTCTTGAAGAGACGTTGAATTACCTTGCGGATTACTTAGAAAAAGATAATAATTTAAAAACAAAATTAAGAAATGCCATGATCTATCCTGCATTTATCATTGTGGTGTTTTTGGCCGTAATGATATTGGTAGTCACTGTTGTTATTCCTCAATTAAAAGGAATTTTTACAGAATCTGGTAGTCAATTACCATTTATTACTAGAGTGCTGATGAGCGTTGGTGATTTTTTGCTCAATTGGGGCGTGGCGATTATTGTTTTTCTAGTTATTGCTATTTTTCTTTTCGTAAGATATATTAGAACACCGGAAGGAAAGGCTTTTTGGCAGCAACTTCTACTTTCGTTGCCGATTATTGGACCAATTCAAAAAAAGGTAGCTATTAGTCGCTTTGCTTCTTCCTGCAGCGCATTGCTGAAAGGTGGATTGCCGATAGCGAGCTCGTTGGAAATTTCCGGGAAAATTGTTAGCAATATCGTTTATGAAGAAATTCTTACCAAAACAGCTGATGCTATTCGAAGTGGTGGTACTATTTCTAATTTTTTAGCTCAATACCCAGATTATTTTTCACCAATGGTTATCCAAATGATAGCGGTAGGGGAGGTTTCAGGTCAAGTTGATGAATTGATGCAGAAGGTAGCTGATTTTTACAGTAACGAGGTTGATCAGACAGCCGCGAACCTAGCAGAAATTATTCAGCCAGTTCTTATCGTTATTCTTGGTGTTTTTATTGGTGTTTTTGTGGCAGCAGTGCTAATGCCAATTTATAACTTAGCTCAAGTATTTTAAATTTTTATAGATATTCTTTATAATAAAGGTCGAGATTAATTAAACTCAATTTTAAACTCAAAACATGAATAAAAAAGAAAAAGGTTTTACCTTAATTGAAATGTTGGTGGTAGTTGCGGTGATTGGGCTTTTAGCTTCATTGATTTTAGTAGGTTTGTCTAGTTTTAGAACCAGAGGTCGAGATACACGACGAGTGGCTGATACAAAAGAAATTCAGAATGGATTGGAGTTGTATTACATGAAAAATGGCAGTTATCCAGTGCTGACGTCTGGTAATTGGGACGATTTAGAACAAGAATTAGTAAATGCTAACCTAGGGATTACTAATTTACCTCAGGATCCAACGGCGCCTACCAGGTCTTATGACTATGGTTCGGATGGCCAACATTATGTGATCGCGGTAACGATTGAAGATCCAGATGCTAATAAATCTCTTTTAGACAGCGATCTTGATGGTTCGCAATATGGTGGTGTTAATTGTGGTGATGCTTCAAATGATACAATTTATTGTATAGGAATGTAATTCGTATTTATATGCTACAGCCAGTTATTATTGCGATTGTTTTTTTACTCGGGTTGGGAGTAGGCAGTTTCATCAATGTAATTACCATTCGCTTCCAACCCGATAAAAATATCCCTTTTATTAAATTGGTCAGCGGTCGATCACGCTGTAATTTTTGTAAACATCAACTCAAATGGTATGATCTTATACCAATTTTTAGTTTTATTTTTTTAAAAGGGAAATGTCGCTATTGTGGTAAAAAACTTTCTTGGCAATATCCTATTATTGAAATATTGACAGGCATAATTTTTGCCGGAGTAACCTACCGGCTTTTGCGACTTGATGTTATTCGTTTACTTCTAGCGTCGGGCACTATACCTTTTTGGATTTGGTTAGTTTTCCTTCTCTTTTTATTTTACAGCGCTGTTTTGATTACTCTTTCTATAATTGATATCAAGCATTATCTTTTACCGGATAAATTAATTTATTCAGCAATAGGCGTTTCAGTAGTGGCAGATTTACTTTTTTATGGATTGAGCAAAAGCAGTAAATTTAATTTCCCATCGTGCGGTTTGAATTTTTTAAGTAGTTACATGGATTATTTTAATTGCCAATTTAATGTTTTAACCTCTTATTTATTTGGTGCATTGGCAGTAGGAGGGTTTTTGTTTTTAGTTTATCTTTTTACACGAGGAAAAGGAATGGGATTAGGAGATGTCAAATTAGGGATTTTAATAGGTTTAATGCTTGGGCTGACAAATGGTATTTTAGCTTTGGTAATGGCCTTTATTATTGGTTCTATTGTTGGTATAATATTATTAGCCTCTAAAAAGAAGTCTCTTAAGGACTGGGTGCCATTTGGGCCATTTTTAGCATTAGGAGTGTTTATTGTTATTTTTTGGGGCTCATTCTTCGTCGAATCATATTTTTCAATATTTAACTATCTTATATGAAAGAAGTTCCTATCTCAAACACTCTATATTGGGCAGCCATTATTTTTATGGCAATAGTTTTCGTAGCGACAATTATTTTAAATAGCTACCTTTTTGTTTTGGATAATCAGTTAACTCAACAAATTTATTTATCTCGAGTTGCCTTACAAAAAGCCACTTTAATTATTGATTACGGCAATGGTCAAAGAAAAATTTTTGAAGGAGATGTTCCTGCGGGCGGTCTTAGTTTATATGATGTTCTTTTGGCTTCGGCTCAAACTGGCAGTATTAGCGTTCAATTTAGCAAAACAGCCGATGGTCGTGTTTCTCTTGTTAAAATCGATCAGTACGTAAACAACATGGATCATTATTGGGAATTACAGATACCAAAATTTAATTGGAAAAGAGCTTTGAATGATAGTACAATTGATTTAACGCAATTTTATCTTGTAGGCGGTAATACTGCTTATCTCGTATATAAATAAAAACTAAATTAAAATGGAAATTATCAATGGGGAAAATATTTCTCAAGAAATTCTTGAGGATTTAAAGCCGTTTTTTCAAAAACACAAAGCAGCGTTAGCTGTTATTTCGATAGGCAATAATTTAGGGGGAGAAGTTTTTATTAAACAAAAAAAGAAAGTTGCAGATTATTTATCAATTGAATTTATTCATTTTCATTTTAAAGAAGACATTTCTAATAAATTATTAAGTAAGAAAATTAATCAAATTGTTAGACAAAATTTTATTAAAGGTGTTGTTTTGCAATTACCATTGCCCAAAAAATTTAATACCTATGCTCTGGTAAATATTATTCCTTCTCAAAAAGACGTCGATGTCTTAAATAATGCCCACTTTGCTTCGTATTGTTTTCAACGTAGTTTAATTTTACCACCGGCTGTTGAGACAATAAAAATAATTTTTGAAAAATATAATATTAACGTTCAAGAGAAAAATTGTGGGATTGTAGGAGTTGGACGATTAGTTGGTTTTCCCACTTTGATTTGGTTGTTACAACAGAAGGCTACAGTGTTTGCGGTGGATATTTCTACTAAACAGCCAGAAAAAATTTTGGCGCAATGTGATATAATAATTACAGGCACAGGTAGCCCTCATCTGATTAATAAAAAATTTGTTAAAAAAGGGGCTATTATTATTGATTTTGGGTTTTCTAAAGAAAATGGAAAAATCAAAGGTGATGTCAATATAGATTCAGTTAAAAAGAAGGCGCTATTAGTAACGCCAACGCCTGGTGGCACTGGTCCCATTCTTGTTGCGGCATTATATAAGAATTTAAAAACATTACTACAAAGCAAACAAAAATAAGGCCGAATTTAACCTATAAGATTAAAAAATTGTTTATTTAACATATTATGGAATTAGCAGCTAATCCTGGGAAAAAAATAATAATAGAAGTAGATGGAATAAAATGGGCTCGATATCCTATAAAAACCCATTTTATTACGGAAAAAGATAATTTAGATGAAATTATAAAAAAATACGTTTTGCCTAATGCTCAAAAAGGAGATATAATTTGCCTTGGTCAAAAAATTGTTTCTATTTTACAAGGTTTAATTATTTATAAAAAAGATTTAAAAGTTGGATGGTGGGCAAATTTTTTGTCAAAATTTGTTAAAAAGACGCCATATGGTTTTTCGGTCGGTAACCCGTTAAAAATGCAGATAGCTATTAATTTAGCTGGTCTTCCGCGGATTTTATTTGCTGCTGTTGTTGCTGGTATTTCTAAAATATTTGGTTTTTCGGGCGTTTTTTATCGATTAGCCGGACACCAAATTTCGCAAATTGATGGTTTTTATGCCGAAGCCTTTCCTCAATATGGCGAAATGGGCATCTTAGGGCCAAAAAATTGTAATGAACTCTGCGAAAATTTACAGAAAAAATATGACCACTCCTTTTTGGTAATTGATATAAATGACTTGGGGGGTAATATCTTAGGCTGTAGCAAAGATTTAGCAGGAAAAGAGGGTCTAATTCTTAAAATTTTAAAAGATAATCCTGCTGGGCAGTCTAATCAACAAACACCTATAATAATTTTACGACAATTATGCAATTAAAAAATATTATTAATCACGAAACAAAAAGTGTTAATTCCGCCGCTATTATTTTGGCAATAGCGTCTCTTGTTTCTGCTTTGCTGGGTCTGATTAGAGATCGTCTTTTAGCGGGAACTTTTGGCGCTGGAAGAGAATTAGATATTTACTACATTGCCTTTAAAATTCCGGATTTTATCAGCATAGTTTTAATAATTGGCGCAATTTCTGCGGCGATCACTCCTATTTTTAGTCATTATTTAGTTCGCTCCAAAAAAGAAGCGTTTGATTTTCTCTCAAATCTTATAAACGTGTTTTTATTATTTTTAATTATCCTTTCTTTAATTTTAATTATTTTTGTTCCTCAACTTCTTTATCTGATTGCGCCTGGATTTTCGGTTGAAGAAAGAGAAATGGCGGCTGTTTTAACTCGTATTATGTTTTTAAGCCCGATATTGTTAGGAATAAGCAATATCATATCTTCTGTTTTAAGAGTTTTTCAAAGGTTTTTAGTTACTTCTATAGCACCTATTTTGTACAATGTCGGTATTATTATTGGTATTTTGTTTTTTGTACCTATAGCCGGATTAAAAGGTTTGGCTTGGGGCGTAGTGTTGGGAGCGTTTTTTCACCTTGTTTTTCAAATTCCAACCCTTATCCAATTAGGATTTAAATTTCAAAAAAAATTAAAACTAAGAGATCCAGGTGTAAAAAAAGCAATAGAGTTAACTATCCCTCGTTCTATTGGATTAGCCACAACCCAAATTAATTTAATTATTATTAGCGCTATTGCTTCTATTTTAAGTTCCGGCAGCATAGCGATTATGAATTTAGCAGATAATCTTAGTCGGCCTCTTTACACCTTCATCGCTGTTTCGTTAGCGACAGCTGCTTTTCCAGCATTAACCCTGGCTTTTTCTAAACAAGAAAAAAATAAATTTCAAGATATTTTTTCAGCAACTTTTAAAAAAATTTTTTGGCTAACATTTTCATTAGGCATAATTCTATTCCTTTTTAGAGATTTAATTGTAAAAATTATTCTTCACACAGGAAAATTCGCACTGACGGATGTTCGCTTAACCGCTATTTGTTTTGGAATCTTTGCTGTTGGTATATTTGCTCAAGGACTTGTATTATTAATTGCTAAATCTTTTTACGCGCTCCACGACACTAAGACGCCAACCATTATTAGTATTTTAAGTGCAATTTTTAATATTGTTTTATGTTTCGGGTTTATTAAATTACTTTCTTTCCCTAATGCCTTTAGTCAATTTTTTCTTAATTTATTAAATATTAATAGTCTTCAACTAACGTCAGTGGCAGCTCATCCATTCATTGTTAAATTTTTAGGAATTTATAATTTAACCGGCATAGAAGTCATAGCTTTGCCTTTGGCTATTTCTGTTTCCGCGGTTTTTCAATTTATATTCCTTTATATTCTTTTTTGTCGTAAAAAAGAGAAAGTATTTCAAGAACAATCACTTAGTGAAATAAATTAATGAAAAACATTCGTAATTTTGCCATCATTGCTCATATTGATCATGGAAAGTCAACTTTGGCTGATCGTTTTTTGGAGTTAACCGGCGCAATTGATAAAAGAAAAATGAAAGATCAGTTTTTAGACCGTATGGATTTAGAAAGAGAACGAGGAATAACTATTAAAATGCAGCCAGTTCGGATGATTTATCGTTCTAGAACAAATTCCGAATATATTCTTAATTTAATTGATACCCCCGGTCATGTAGATTTTAGTTATGAGGTTTCTCGAAGTCTGGCGGCGGTGGAAGGAGCGATTCTTTTAGTTGATGCAACGCAGGGTATTCAAGCGCAAACAATGGGCAATTATCAATTAGCTAAAAAACAAGAACTCACTATTATTCCAGTCATTAATAAGATAGATTTACCTAATGCCCAAATTGAAGAGGTAGAAAAACAAATTATGGATTTATGCGGTATTAGCCAAAAAGAAATTTATAAGGTATCAGCTAAAACAGGCGAAGGGGTTGAAGAATTGCTTCAGGCAGTTATTGAAAAAATTCCTTCACCAACTGAATCTGACAAAAAGCCTTTACGAGCGCTTGTTTTCGATTCCATCTACGATAATCATAGAGGCGTTATTTCTTATGTACGTATTGTTGATGGAGAAGTTAGAGGCGGTGAGACGGGTTTTTTGATGGCTTCGGAAACTCTTTTTAAAGTTGCTGAGGTGGGAATTTTTAGGCCTTGGTTAGAGAAAACAGAAATTCTTTCGAGTGGGGAAATAGGATATATTGTGACAGGACTAAAAGAACCTGTGAAGGTGAGAGTAGGAGATACAATAACAAAATTTAAAAAATCTTCTCCTAGTTATAGTAGTGCAAATTCGAAAAATAAAAATGATAAAATAATTAAAGAAACGGGAAAAAATAAGTACTTATCAATTGCCGGAGTAGAAAGATTGCCGGGGTATAAAGAGCCAGAACCAATGGTTTTTGCAAGCGTTTATCCAACATCAAATGAAAACATAACGACCCTCAAAAATGCTATTCAGAAATTAAAACTTAATGATCCTAGTTTGGTTTATAAAACAGAATTCTTTTCTGCTTTGGGTCAAGGATTTTGTTTGGGTTTTTTGGGATTGTTACATTTGGAAATTGTTAAAGAACGTTTGGAAAGAGAATATAAAGTAGATGTTATTTTTACTACACCCTCAGTCAATTATAAAGTAGTAATGAAAAATGGATTAGTTAAAGATGTTTTTCGGGCTTCGGATTTTCCAGTTCGCGATCAAATCGAAAAAATTTTAGAACCGTGGGTTCGCTTGGAAATTATTACGCCGTTGAATTTTGTTGGAGCCGTAATGCAATTGAAAGATCGGCACCGTTTAAATTATTTAACCACTCAATATTTAGGAACACTGATAATTTTAGTTTTCGAAGCCCCATTAAGCGAAATCATTATTAATTTTTACGACAAATTAAAAAGCGCAACGGAAGGATATGCCTCAATGAGTTATGAATTTTTAGAATATCGCGAAGGAGATCTTGTTAAATTAGAGATTTTGTTAGCTGGCGATAAAGAAGAAAGTTTGGCAAAAATTGTTCACCGCCGTTTTTTAGAAGAAGAAGCGAGAAAAATGGTTGAAAAATTAAGAAGTGTTTTACCGCGCGAAAATTTTGCTGTTGCAATTCAGGCAGTAGCTGAAAATCGAATTATTGCTCGGGAGACTTTGCCTGCTTTAAAAAAAGATGTGACCGGTTATCTTTATGGAGGCGATCGCACTCGAAAAATGAAATTATGGAAAAAACAAAAAGAGGGAAAAAAGCGATTGAAGGAACGAGGAAAAATACGTCTTTCAACTAAAGCTTATTTGGATATTTTAAAAATGGAATAATGTTCAAGATAAATTTTTTATTCAGCATTAATTAGAAAAGCAATTAATGAAAATTAAAGCGACAAGTAAGATTGGTTCGGAATAATTTTTCTTGTTTTTTTATTAGAACTTATTAAAATATAATAGAACATGGCTTGGAGATCCAAAATCCTTTTGGTTGTTTTATTTATAGTGGCATCTTTTACACTAATTTATTTTTATCATCAATTAACACTTGAAAAAAAACTTCAAGCTGACTACGAAGCAATTGTTCAGCGCGTAAATGAACTTCAAAAAGAAAATGCTTTATTAGAAGATGAATTGGCAAAAATGGAAAATGAGGAAGAGCTAGAACGATTGGCTCGCGAATTATATGCGTTAAAAAAACCCGGGGAAAAAGCGATGATTATTCCCCAAGAAGTGATGGAAAAATTAATTGAGGATGATGCGATTCAAAATGTTTCCCCGCAAGCACCTTCCAAAATTTCTCAATGGTTTCAAGAAATAAAACATTTTTTCGGTAATTTATTCTAATTAATGATTAATAAATGTTGGCAGTGAAATGCGAGAGTAGCACAGTGGCAGTGCGCTTGCTTCCCAAGCAAGATACGCGGGTTCGATTCCCGTCTCTCGCTCCTCAGCTGAGAGAAATGTTCTGCTGAAATTCTTTGCCGATGTAGCTCAATTGGCAGAGCAGTCCCTTCGTAAGGGAAAGGTTGTCGGTTCGACTCCGACCATCGGCTCTTTAAACAAATTCACTAAACTAAAAATTTTATGAATGATTTAAAATCGAAAATTCAAGAAATTCGCAATAATATTAAAAAATTGGAAAAAGAGATTGATTTAGAAAAAAAGAAATTAGAGCTGGAAGAATTGAATAAAAAAATGAGCCGGCCAGATTTTTGGAAAGTACCGGAAGAAACAGTTGATATTTTAAAGAGAGTCAAAGAATTAAAAGGTGAGATTAATTTTTGGATGGAACTAGAGAAAAAATTAGATGAAGTCGAAGATTTATCTGAATCAATTGATTCAGATAAATCTTCGGCCGACCTTGAAAATCAACTGATAAATTTAGAAAAGCAAATTGAAGATAAAAAACTTGAAATTTTTCTTTCCGACCCTTATGACAAAAATGAGGCCATTATGATTTTAACAGCTGGCCAAGGCGGACGCGATGCGGAAGATTTTTGTCGAATGCTTTTTAGGATGTATAGTAATTATTTTGCAAAGAAAAAATGGCCTTATCAAATATTATATCAGCATTTTTCAGAAGAGCCGGGTGGTTCTAAGGATGCGGGAGGAGAAATGGGTTTGAAGAATATTTCCTTAGAAATCAACACGCCTTATGCTTATGGTTTTTTGAAAAATGAGTCAGGCGTTCATCGATTAGTTAGAATTTCTCCTTTTGATGCAAAAAAACAGCGTCACACTTCTTTTGTTTTAGTGGAAGTTTTGCCGCAAATAGAAGAAATTGATTTAAAAGACATTGAATTAAGAGATGAAGATTTAAAAATAGAATTTATGCGTTCATCAGGTCCAGGTGGTCAGAATGTTAATAAAAGAGAAACGGCTGTGAGAATAGTGCATTTGCCTACAGGATTAATGGCCGTTTGTCAATCAGAGCGTTCACAGCAGCAAAATAGAGAAAAAGCGCTTCATCTTCTAAAATTGAAAATTTTTAACGCTTTACAGCAACAAAAAGAAACAGAACGAAAGAATTTACGAAAACGCATAGAGCCATCCTGGGGAAATCAAATTCGCAATTATGTTTTGCAGCCTTATAAATTAGTGAAGGATTTACGAACTAATGTTGAAACTTCTAATATAGACGCTGTTCTTGATGGCGAAATAGATAATTTTATAAAAGCAGAAATGTTATTAAATTTAAACCCTTCTTCTAAGAGAAAATAGAAAATTTTAGATTTCTCTGTTTACGGATGGACGACTGAGTAAGCAAAGTTTAGATTTGCGCGTTTAATTTTAAATATTTATTGTTTTTTGATTTGCAAAAATATTCTTGAAGTGCTAAAATAAATATTAATATGAATGAAGAGTTGGTTTATTTTCAAAATGTGACAAAAGTGTATAATAGTCATACAGTAGCCCTTGATAATATCAATATCAAGATAATGCGAGAAGAGTTTGTGGCTATTGTGGGAAAATCGGGCGCTGGAAAATCGACGCTTCTCAAATTGTTAATTGGCGAAGAGAAGCCTACAAAAGGAAGAATATTTTTTGAAAAACAAGATGTTTCTCGTTTATCATATAAAGAATTACCTCAGTTGCGCAGGCAGATAGGTATGATTTTTCAGGACTTTAAGCTTTTACCAGATAAAACTGCTTTTGAAAATGTAGCTTTTGCGTTGGAAGTAGCTGGTTATCGTCCTAAAGAAATTAAAGAAACCGTTCCTCAGATGCTCGAACTCGTAGGATTAAAGAATAAAATTTTTAATTTTCCTCATGAATTATCGGGTGGAGAAAAACAGCGAGTAGCTATTGCTCGTGCGCTTATCAACAAACCTGACCTTTTAATTGCCGACGAGCCAACAGGCAATTTAGATCCTATTAATACTGCCGAAATTATTAAACTTTTACTTAAAATTAATGAATTAAAAACAACGGTTATTTTGGCAACGCATAATAAAAATGTAGTGGATATGCTGAATACGCGAGTGATTTCTTTAGATAATGGTCGAGTTATTCGTGATGAGGAAGAAGGTCAATTTATTATTTAAAGATCTATGTTTGTATTTTTAGCGAGGATTATCAAGTATGGTTTTCAAAGTTTTTGGCGCAATGGTTTATTGTCTAGTGCGACAGTAGCCATTATGACCTTAACGCTTCTTTTGTGTTCTGGATTAATCATTTTTGGCAATGCCGGAAATGTTGTTTTGCAAAGTCTAGAAAGTAAAATTGACGTTAGCGTTTATTTTAAAACTAATGTTGGTGAAAATCAGATTTTAGCCATTAAAAAAAATATTGAACAATTAGATGAGGTGGCTAGTGTCGAATACATATCTCAAGAAGATGCTCTTGCGACTTTTAAAGAAAGACATAAAGACGATCCCGTTATCATTCAATCTTTAGAAGAGCTCGGTTATAATCCTTTATCTGCCTCTTTAAACATTAGAGCTAAAAATCCACGCAATTACGAGGGTATTGCAAATTACTTGGAAAAAGAAATTCCTTCTGAATTTATTGATAAAATTAATTATAGTCAGAATCAGATTATTATTGATCGTTTAAACAAAATTATAAGCGCTTTTCAAACAGGTGGATTGATTGCAGTTGGCGTTTTGGCTTTGGTTGCTTTTTTGATCACTTTTAATACAATTCGTTTGGCTATTTATTCTAACAGAGAATCCATAGGTATTATGCGATTAGTAGGTGCTTCGGGTTCGCTAATCCGAGGGCCTTATGTAGTAGAAGCTTTCATTATTGCGTTAGCTTCTACAATATTATCTTCGATTTTACTTATTCCTATTTTGTATTCTATTGCGCCTTACTTTAATAATTTTATTCCTGAATTTAATATTATTGAATATTTCTGGAGTCATTTCTTTTATCTTTTTGGTATTCAATTTCTTGTTGGCTTGGCTTTGGCTATTCTTTCTAGTGTTATTGCTATTAGAAAATATCTGAAAGTATAGAGCAATATCAGAAGTTGAATATTTCTAATTGAGAGGATAAGAGATTAAAATAAAAATATAAAATATGCCATTGTTATTAGAAATAGTCTAATGGAAAACACAAGACTTTTTTAAATCTTGTCCGCTCTTTTAAACTTCAACTTTAAATTTTGATTTTTGCGGGGTCGTCTAATGGTAGGACACGGCGCTCTGGACGCCGGTATCTTGGTTCGAATCCAAGCCCCGCAGCTTTGGAAAGAACGTGAAGAAAATCGGAGAATTACTTAGTTTGGCCGAAAAGAAAAAATTGATGTATATACTCAAAATTTTAGCGATAAAATCTTACACTTTTTGTTTGCGCTGAGGAATTTTATTTTTATAATAATATTTAGATGAGTAAGACGGTTAAAATTTTAATTTTATCGGACTTTATTATTATTTCAGCCTTCGGTTTTTTAAATCCTATTTTTGCGCTTTTTCTTACTGATAAAATTGCTGGCGGAACAATTGAGACTGTTGGTTATGCAACAGCTTTTTATTGGGTAGCAGCTGTGCTGGTGCGTTTACCATTGGCTCGACGTGTAGATAGTACTAAATCCGAAAAGGACGATTTCTATTTTATGATTCTTGGTTCTATCCTAATTTCATTAGTTCCATTTTTGTATATATTTAGTACTCAAATCTGGCATATTTATCTTATTCAGGCTCTTTATGGATTAGGGTATTCTTTGCGATTACCCGGTTGGTATGCAATGTTTAGTCGACATATGCGAAAAGGAAGAGAGGGATACGAATGGAGTGTTAATAGTATGGTAGCGGGACTGGGTTCAGCAATTACCGCAGCGCTGGGTGGTGTATTGGTGGGACGACTGGGATTTGATGTGCTTTTTCTTTTTATTGGACTGCTGAGCGTTTTTGGTTCTATTGTTTTGGTTTTTTTGTATTACATATTAGAGCCAAATCACCATGTTTAATTTAAATTAAGGTTATCAATAGAAAATGCATGTTTAGATTGAGGCGAAAAGTAGTTGAATTTAAAACATATTCATTTTCATTGTTTTTATTCTATTCGGAGAATTAAATTCGCGGACTTTAGAAGGAAATAGGGAATTAATAAAAAATTAGCCATTTTTTATTTGCTTTAGTTTTTGGAATTACAGATTAATTATAGTATAATTTATTTAGTCGATAAAAAATATTGAGTATGAAGGATTTTTTACAAAAAATTACTATAGATGGTAGGGCGATGTATTTGGCTTATGATCATGGTTTTGAGCATGGACCAATAGACCTTCCCAACCAATCAATAAACCCAGATTATATTTTAAATATTGCTGTTGAGGGTGGTTATAATGCGATTATTCTTCAAAGGGGGTTAGCTGAAAAATATTATACCGGTACTAAATATCAAAAACAGATTCCTTTAATTTTAAAAATTAATGGGAAAGCTAATATCTGGCAAGGCGGTGACGTTTATTCTTATCAAAATTGTTCTGTTAAATATGCAAAAACGTTAGGAGCGAGCGCAGTGGGTTATACTATTTATTTGGGTTCTGCTCACGATGGAAAAATGTTTTCTGATTTTGGAAAGATAGTTGAAGAGGCGCATCAACTAAACATGGCAGCAATTGCTTGGGTTTATCCTCGCGGCGAATTTGTTAAAGATGAAGTTTCAAAAGAAATTACGGCTTATGCTGCCCGAATAGGTTTAGAGTTAGGAGCGGATATGGTGAAAATAAAATATTCTGGTTCCAAAGAAAATTTTGCATATGCAGTGAAGGCGGCTGGCAAAACAAAAGTAGTTTTATCTGGCGGTCCTAAAGTGAATGATGAGGAATTTTTACAAATAACAAAAGACGTGATGGCAGCAGGTGCTAGCGGTGTAGCGGTTGGAAGAAATGTGTGGCAGCATAGTGAACCTCTAAAAATAACGAAGAAAATAAAAGAGATAATTTTTAGTTAGTTAATCCACATTTTAAGTTAGCAAGACCACTTGACTTTATTTAAAATTGGAATAAAATTTCTATAAATTGAGAAATAAAAAGGCTTTGTCATATTTTTATTACTCAATAGTCGATTAAAATAATTTTTAAAAAAATGGCAGAAAAAAAGAAATTTGAACGAAAAAAGCCACACGTTAATGTAGGAACCATTGGTCATATTGACCATGGAAAAACCACTTTAACGGCGGCTATTTTACACGTTTTAAGTTTTAAGGGTTTGGTTGAAAAAGTCGAAGGCGTTGATCAGATTGATAATGCTCCGGAAGAAAAAGCACGAGGCATTACAATTGCTTTGCATCACTCAGAATACGAGTCAGAAAAAAGACATTATGCACATATTGATGCGCCAGGGCATGCTGATTATATCAAAAACATGATTACAGGTGCAGCTCAGATGGATGGTGCAATTTTGGTGGTTTCAGCCGCTGATGGTCCAATGCCTCAAACGCGAGAGCATATTCTTTTAGCGCGACAAGTTGGCGTACCGGCTATTATAGTTTTTCTTAACAAGATTGATCAAGTAAGCGACCCGGAATTAATTGATTTGGTTGAAAACGAAGTTCGAGAACTTTTAACAAAATATCAATTTCCAGGTAATGAAGTTCCGGTTATTCGTGGATCAGCGTTGGCAGCACTTAATGCCAAATCATTGGATGATCCAGCCTGTAAGCCCATTTTAGATTTAATTGAGGCAATGGATAATTATATTCCACAACCAGTTCGAGAAATTGATAAACCATTCTTAATGCCTATTGAGGATATATTTTCTATTGAGGGGCGTGGAACAGTTGTAACAGGAAGAGTTGAAAGAGGTATTTTGAAAACAAATGAAGAGGTTGAAGTGGTTGGTTTAAGGCCGACAATTAAAACGGTAGTTACCGGTATTGAAATGTTTAATAAAACATTAGACGAAGCTCAAGCGGGTGATAATGTAGGAATTTTATTGCGTGGTTTGAAAAAAGAAGATGTAGAAAGGGGACAAGTAATTGCTAAACCAGGAACAGTGACGCCGCATACAGAATTTGAAGCAGAAGCTTATATTCTCACCAAAGAAGAAGGAGGTCGGCATACCCCATTTTTTACCGGTTATAAACCTCAATTTTATATTCGGACTACTGATGTAACAGGCGAGGTTACTTTACCTCAAGGAATTGAAATGGTAATGCCGGGCGATAATGCTCATTTGATTGTAAAATTAATTGCACCGGTGGCATTGGAAGAACAACAGCGTTTTGCTATTCGCGAGGGTGGCAGAACTGTAGGCGCGGGCGTTGTTTCAAAAATTATTAAATAACTAGCTCTTTTGGAACTGCAATGTCTAAATCAAATGAAAACCAACAGAAAATAAGAATTAAGTTAAAAGCTTATGATCATAAGGTGCTAGATAATTCTTGTAAACAAATTTTTGAAACAGCTAATCGTTACGTGAAAGATATTATTGGGCCTATTCCCTTGCCGACAGAAATCAAACGCTATACTGTTAATCGTTCGACGTTCATTGATAAAAATTCTCGAGAGCAATTTGAAATTCGTATTCATAAAAGATTGATAGATATCCTCAACCCCAATCAGAAACTTATTGATGCCTTGATGAATCTTAATTTGCCGGCGGGGGTAGATATTGAAATTAAGATGTAGGTTTTTGGAGGAAACAAATAAATGCCGGGTATGCTCTTTAGAGCCAGCAATGATTCTAAAGAGTTCCTCCCCGGCATTTATTTATCTAAAATATTGATAAAAAATAATTTATTTTTAAAATATCAGACAATATGACTAAATTTATACTGGCTCAAAAAATAGGAATGACTCAAATTTATCAAGATGATAAAGCAATTCCCGTAACCGCACTGGAAGCCGGACCAGTTGTTGTTTCTCAAATTAAAAAGCAAGACAGAGATGGTTATTATGCTATTCAAGTAGGATTTGGAAAAAAAAGAAATCTATCAAAAGCAGTGAGAAATCATCTAAAAGGATTAGGAGATCTGCGCTGGTTGAAAGAATGTAAAATAACAAAAGAAGAGGCAGATGCTTTTAAACGAGGCGATAGAATCGATGTCTCTGTTTTTAAGGAAGGAGAAAAGGTGAAAATTATTGGCACGAGTAAAGCTAAGGGATTTCAGGGCGTTGTCAAAAGACACGGATTTCATGGTGGCCCCAAAAGTCATGGGCAAAAAGATCGTTTACGAGCGCCGGGATCCATTGGCGCAACTCACCCTCAACATGTATTAAAAGGGAAAAAAATGGCCGGTCGAATGGGTGGCAATCGGATAACTTTGAAAAATGTTAAGATTGTTAAAATTATACCGGAAAAAAATATTATTTGTGTAAAAGGAGCGATTCCTGGAAAAAGAGGCGAATTAGTCCAAATTTTATCAGAATAAAGTATGAAGACTGATCTTTATAATCAAAAAGGAGAAGTGATAGGTCAGATTGCATTATCTGATAAAATTTTTGGAGCAAAATGGAATCCAGTTTTGGTGCATCAGGTTTTAGTTGCTATTAAAAGTAATCAGAGGAAACCCATAGCTCATGCTAAAGATCGAGGAGAGGTGAGTGGTGGCGGAAGAAAGCCTTGGCGACAAAAAGGAACAGGTCGGGCTCGTCACGGATCAATTCGCTCGCCATTATGGATTGGCGGAGGTGTTACCTTTGGGCCAACGAAAGAAAAGAATTATCAGAAAAAAATTAATAAAAAAGCCAAACAGCAAGCCTTTATTTCTGCACTGTCTAAAAAAATGACTGATGGAGAAATAAAAGTGGTAGAAACGATTCACCTCGAACATTCCAAAACAAAAGAAATGGCAAAAATTTTATCTTCATTTTTAAATACTAAAAAAAGAAATCAGGGTCTTATTGTTTTACCGTCGAGTGACCCATCAATTATTCGAGCAACGCGTAATTTATCTTTTGCCGCTGCCACAATTGCTGATAACCTTAATTTGCCTGATATTCTTAAATATAAAAACATTATTTTTACCAAGGAAGCAATAGAAAAATTAAATGAAAAAATAAAATAAATTTATGAGCATTTTTTCAAAAAAACAATCTAAAAAGGAAGAATCTGAAGATCAAGACACATTGAAGGAAGAAAAAAAATTGAAAGAAGAAAAAAAAGAGACAGAGAAGCCATCACTTAAAAAAGAAGGCAGAGGGGTTATATTTAATAAAAATATTTTATTAATAAAAGAGCCTAAAGTAACAGAAAAAAGCCAATCGATCCAAGCATATCGGCAGTATGTTTTTAATGTTGTAAGACAAGCAAATAAAAATGAAGTAAAAAAAGCGATTGAACGGATTTATAATGTTACTGTAAAAAAAGTGAGAATGATTAATATACCGGCCAAAAAAAGAAGGTCGGGTCGTTCTGTAGGTAAAAAATCAGGTTACAAAAAAGCGATTGTTACCCTCAAAGAAGGTCAGCAAATTGAGATTATGTCTCAGAAATAATAACATGAAAAAGCATAAACCAACTACACCATCACGAAGACATATGACAGCTGTTGAATATAAAGAGATTGTGACGACAAGCGAGCCGTTAAAAAAATTGACGGCTCCTTTGAAACAGCAAGCTGGCCGTAATTCTTTTGGTCGAATTACAGTGAGACATAGAGGGGGAGGCAATAAACGATTGTATCGACTAGTTGATTTTAAACAAGATAAGTTTAATATAAAAGGAACAATTAAAGAGATCGAATATGATCCTAATCGCAACACTTATATTGGTCGTGTAGCGTACGAAGATGGCGAATATCGATATGTTCTTTTGCCTGAGGGTATGAAAACAGGAGATCAAATTATTACAACAGAATTAACATCTATTACTCCGGGTAATCGATTACCTTTAAAAAACATTCCTGTTGGTACGAGAGTTTTTAACATTGAACTTTTGCCTAAATCTGGAGGTAAAATAGCTCGAAGCGCAGGCTCAGCGGCTGAAGTGATGGGGATAGAAGATAAATATTGCATTCTCAAAATGCCATCTGGTGAAATTAGAAGAGTACTAGCCAATTGTTATGCAACTATCGGTTTGCCGTCTAATTCAGAATATCGAACTATTAACATTGGCAAGGCAGGAAGAACGCGGTGGTTGAGTGTACGTCCAACGGTTAGAGGAACAGCTATGAATCCTTGTGATCATCCTTATGGAGGAGGTGAGGGACGTCAACCACGTGGCACAAAAAGACCGAAGAGTGCTTGGGGTAAAGTAACCGGTGGTCATAAGACACGCAATAAAAAGAAATGGTCGAATAGTTTGATTATAAAACGAAGAAAATAAAATGAGCAGAAGTCTTAAAAAAGGACCATTTATTAATCCAAAACTACTGAAAAAAATGGCAAAAATTAAGCCTGATTCTGGTCAGGTTATTAAAACTTGGTCTCGATCTTCTACCATTTCTCCCGAGATGATTGGTTATACGTTTGCTGTTCATAATGGGAAAGATTTCATTGAAGTGAAAGTAACAGAAGAAATGGTGGGTCATCGATTAGGTGAATTTGCGCCAACGCGGAAATTTATTAAACATGGAGGAAAAATGCAGCGAGAATTAGAAAAGAAGGCGGTCGTTAATGAACCAGCAAAATAAAATCTCCTTATGGCTAAAGAAAACGTTGCAATTGCAAAATTGAAATATCTTCATATGGCACCAAGAAAAGTGCGCTTGGTAGCCAACAGCATTAAAGGCAAGCATGTTATAGAAGCTGAGGCTCAATTAGTATATGCTCCGCAACGAGCGGCAAAGCCCATGCTTAAATTATTACGTTCAGCAGTGAATAATGCATCAAACAAGAAGTTAGACAAAAATAAGCTTTTTGTGGCATCGATTACAGTTGATGAAGGGCCAATGCTAAAAAGATGGTTGCCGCGGGCAATGGGAAGAGCTACGCCCATTCAGAAAAAAATGTCGCACATCACCCTTGTATTAGAAGAAAAAGGAGAATTCAATCGTTATAAAGTTCCTCAAGCAAAAATTACTAAATCAGAAAAAAAATTAACCGAAACCAAAGGAGGAGTAAAAGAAAAAGAGCACGAATTAAAGAAAAAATCTCCAACGGTCGAGGAGACAAAAAAGAAACCTCAAGAAGGATTTGCTCGCAAAATTTTTAGACGAAAAGAAATTGCTTAAAATAGACAAAAAATATGGGACAAAAAATTCATCCAAAATCTTTTAGATTAGGAATTAATAAAAATTGGAGTGAACGATGGTTGGCTTCAAAGAAAACACGTCCGATTATTTTGGAAGAGGATGTTAAAATTCGTAATTTTCTCAATAAGAAATTAAGGAATGCCTTGATTGCTGACGTTGAAATTGAACGATTAGAGAATAATATCAATCTTATTATTAAAACAGCCCGCCCTGGTGTTATTATTGGGAGAGGCGGTAAGGGAATTGAAGATTTAAAGAAGGAAGTTGAAAAAATTATTAGACGTCATCGCAAAGAAAGAAAATATCCTCTTAATTATGTTCTAAATATTTCAATTGAAGAAGTCAAAAATCCTACAGCTAACGCAGCAATTGTTGCTCAATCTATTGCTGCCTCAATTGAAAAGAGAATGCCTTATCGACGATTAATGAAGAAAGCAATTGAAGATGCCAAGCAAAATAAAGAAGTAAAAGGAATTAAGATTAAATTAAGTGGACGTTTGAATGGTGTGGAAATTGCTCGCTCTGAGTGGTTGGATTGGGGAGCAATGCCTTTACAAACTATTCGAGCTGATATTGATTATAGTGAAGCTACTGCATTTTGTACTTACGGCACTATTGGAATAAAGGTGTGGATTTATAAAGGAGAAATTTTTGATAAAAACAAAAACAAAGAGGGAATATCAGAAATGTCTAATAAACAAACAAAATAAATATGTTGATGCCTAAAAAATTAAAACATCGAAAATATCAGAAAGGGCGATCTCGCAAAAGATCAATAGAAACTCGAGGAACATTTTTGACTTTTGGCTCATATGGATTGCAAGCGCTTGATAATATATGGTTAACAGCTCAACAAATTGAAGCAGGAAGAAAGGCAATTGTAGGTTATTTAAAAAAAGGAGGTAAAGTTTGGTTGCGTGTTTTTCCCGATAAGCCTATTACTAAAAAACCGCCGGAAGTAACAATGGGAGGTGGAAAGGGGGATTTGGATCATTTTGCATTTCCCGTTCGAAAAGGGCGAATTATTTATGAGATTGATGGTGTTAGTGAAGAAATTGCCACTGAAGCTTTAAGAAGGGCAGGAACTAAAATGCCCATTAAAACTAGAATCGTCAAAAAAGAATAGAAACACTTTGTTATGGAATTCAAAGAATTAAAAAATTTACCTAAATCGGAATTAGAAAAATTATTAGCGCAAAACAGAGATAAAATAAAAGAATTGCGTTTTAATTTAGCTTTTGGTAAAGTGAAAGATATTAGCGAAATTAAAAAGACAAAAAAGAGTATCGCTCAAATTTTAACATTATTAAATAGTCAAAAAAATGAATCAAAAAAATCATCCAATTAAAAAAAGATTAGAAGGAATAGTTATTTCGGACAAGATGGATAAAACCGTTGTGGTTAAGGTAGAACGTTTTAAAAAGCATCCCTTTTATCACAAAATTATGACGGTTTCAAAACATTTTAAGGCCCATAATGAAAATAACGAAGCAAAAGAAGGCGATTATGTAATTATTGAGGAAACGCGGCCACTTTCCAGAGAAAAAAGATGGCGCGTAGTTCAGATTGTTAAAAAAGGAAACTCAAAAAATCTAGTCGGTAGTGATAAAATTAATGAGTAGAAATAGAATATGATTCAACCGAGAACAATGCTAAAAGTAGCGGATAATAGTGGCGCTAAAATAGTGCAATGTTTTAAAGTTTTGGGAGGAACTCGTCGGCGCTATGCTCAGATTGGTGATATAATTATTGCATCCGTTAAAATGGCTCAACCAAGAAAGAGTGTTTCCAAAAAAGACATAGTTCGTTGTTTGGTTGTTAGACAGAAAAAACCCTATCGTCGTGAAGATGGCTCATATATTCGTTTTGATGACAATGCCGTAGTTTTAATTGATAATAAAAATCAGCCGCGGGGTACAAGAATTTTTGGCCCAATCCCGAGAGAAATAAAACAAAAGGGTTTCGAAGAGGTCGCTTCACTAGCAGTAGAGATTTTGTAATTATGAAAAAGAATAATAAAATGAAAATTAAAAAGGGAGATGAAGTGGTTGTTTTAGTCGGGAAAGATAAGGGGAAAAGAGGTAAGGTCATCGTAGTTTTACCTAAAAATAATAAAGCAATAGTGGAAGGCTTGAATTTAGTCAAAAAACACCGTCGACCAAAGCGCCAAGGCGAAAAAGGAGAGATTATTTCATTACCCCGGCCAATAGATGTTTCTAAGTTAGCGTTATGGTGTTCTCGATGCAATCGTCAAACAAGAGTCGGTTATCGTTTTGAAGACGATAAAAAATTAAGAATTTGTAAAAGATGTCAGCAATTGATCTAAAAACTAAATATCAGAAAGAAGTGAGGCCAAAGTTACAGAAAGAATTTAGGTTAAAAAATGTGTATGCTGTGCCCTCTATAAAAAAGGTGGTAATTAATGTAGGAATAGGTAAAATGTTAAGTACAGCTGCTCAATCAAAAAACATCGATGATTTTCTTAAACAAATCAAACAAGATGTAAGTTTAATTGCTGGTCAATGGCCAAAAGAATCAAGGGCAAAAAAATCGGTCTCATCTTTTAAAATTAGAAAAGGAGATGTGGTGGGATTGACTGTTACTTTGCGGGGTCAGAGGATGTATGATTTTTTAGCACGATTAGTAAATATTGCGTTACCACGCACTAGAGATTTTCGGGGAATTTCTATTAAAAATTTGGACGAGCATGGTAATTTAAATATCGGCATTGCAGAAGCTTCAATTTTTCCAGAAGTTACCAATAATGTTTTGAAACATCCTTTTGGTTTAGAGGTAACTATAGTAGTAAACGATAAAAACAAAGAAAGAGTCGTAAACATGTTAAAATCGTTAGGTTTTCCTATTAAATAATATGGCCAAAAAATCAGTTGTTGCTAGAGCAAAAAAACCACCAAAATATTCAACTCGGATAGTGAGGCGTTGTTTTCGTTGTGGTCGAAAAAGAGGATATCTCAGAGATTTTGGGTTATGTCGTATTTGCGTGCGTGAATTATCACGGAAAGGTGAAATTCCGGGAATGAAAAAAGCGTCTTGGTAAATAAAATAAGAATATTATGGATACTATCTCAGATTTTCTTAATCAAATAAAAAATGCTTTAGCGGCTAAGAAACCGTTTCTTTTAACACCCCATTCTAAAATGAAAGAAGAGATTGCAAAAATTTTATTAGAAGAACAATATATTAGCAATTACAAGGTTAGTGGCAAGGCGCCGAAGAAAATTTTAAGAATAGACCTCAAATATAATGAAGACGGAACACCGGCCATTCGAGAAATAAAACGTATTAGCAAACCAGGTTGTCGTCGCTTTATAAAAACAAAAAATATTAAAAGAGTAAAGTCTGGCTATGGTCGTTACATTATTTCCACTCCTAATGGGTTAATGACAAATATTGAAGCTCAAAAACATCATTTGGGAGGAGAAATAATTTGTGAAATATTTTAATATTATGTCTAAAATAGGAAAGAAACTTATTGTAATACCAGACAATGTAAAAATAGAAGTTTTAGAAAATGAAGTGATGATTAAAGGCCCGAAGGGAGAATTAAAAGTTCCTTTATTCCCTGATTTTAATGTAGAACTTGAAGGAAATTATTTAAAAATTATTCCTACGCGTGAGAAGAAATTTACTTCTGCATTTTGGGGAACGCTTCGATCTTTAATCGCCAATGCAGTAAAAGGTGTAAGTGAAGGGTTCGAAAAAAAATTAGAAATTGAAGGCGTTGGCTATCGAGCTAACGTTGAGGGGAATATTCTTGTTTTAAATTTGGGATTTTCTCATCCGATTCGTTTCGAAATCCCCAAGGGCATAGATATTGTGGTAGCAAAAAATTTAATTACTATTTCTGGAGCAGACAAACAATTAGTAGGTCAAACAGCTGCTAAAATACGATCTTTTCGAAAACCCGAACCATATAAAGGCAAAGGAATTCATTATGTCGGTGAACACATTAGACGTAAAGCTGGTAAAAAAGCAACGGCTACGGCTTAAATTTAAAATAATTCAAAAATTATGAAGCAGAAAAGAACAAAAAAAGAAAAACGAATAAGACGACACAAAAAAATTCGAGCCAATATATCAGGGACAAAAACAAAACCTCGAATTAGCGTTTTTATTTCCAATAAACATATTTATGTTCAGGCGATTGATGATGAAAAAGGCGTAACTTTAACAAGCGTTTCGGATCAAGATTTAAAAAAGAAAAGCAAAAAATTAGAATTAAGCAAAGAAGTTGGATTGACATTGGCAGAAAAGTTAAAGAAATTAAATATTAAAAGTGCTGTTTTTGACCGAGGTGGTTTTCAGTTTCACGGTCGAGTTAAAAATATAGCCGATGGCTTAAAAGAAAGGGGAATTAAATGTTAAATGTATGATTAAAAATAACTCTACTATTAATAAAAAGAAAGAGAGTGTCGTAGAATTAAAAAATCAAGGTTACGAAGATAAATTACTTGATTTGCGTCGGGTAACGCGCGTTGTGGCGGGAGGGAAACGATTTAGTTTTCGAGCAACAGTGGTTGTTGGTGATCGTGCAGGAAAGGTAGGCGTTGGTGTGGCCAAAGGAAAAGATGTTAGTGAGGCACTCGCTAAAGCAAAAACCAAAGCTCAAAAAAGAATGGTTCAAGTTACCATTGTTAACGATACAATTCCGCACGAAGTAAAAGCGAAATATTGTGCAGCAGAAGTGGTTTTAAAACCTGCTCGGAAAGGTCATGGAATTGTGGCGGGTGGGGCAGTTCGGGCTGTATGCGAATTAGCAGGCATCAAAGATTTAAGTGCGAAAATATTAAGTCGTACCCCGAATAAATTAAGTAATGCTAGGGCTACCATTAATGCTTTACAAAAAATTAAACCCAAAAGAGTTAATCAAAGTGATACATCAAAATCACAGAATCAACAGCTGGCAAAGTCAGAAGATCAAGCGTCGGAAGTTTTAAAAACCGAAAATTAATTATGCAATTACACGAATTAAAAAAAGAATATAAAACTAAAAAAGCAAAAAGAGTGGGACGCGGAGGTAAACGCGGAACTTATTCTGGCAGGGGTTCCAAAGGGCAAAAAGCAAGGGCAGGTGCTAAAATTAGACCAGCAGTTTATGATCTTATTATTAAAATTCCTAAAAAGCGAGGGGTTAAACATAAATCAATAACAGAAAAACCAGTTCTGATTAATTTCGATATTCTTGAAAAACATTATCAAGAAGGAGACATAATTTCTCCTCAAACGTTATTTGAAAAGGGTTTGATTAAGAAAAGAGGAGGAGTATTGCCAAAGGTTAAAATTTTAGGCCGAGGTAATTTAACAAAAAAGTTGATTTTTAAAAAATGCCAATTTTCTCAGCAAGCGTTGGCCAAAATTAAAAAATAATCATTATGTCTATTTTGTCTAAGGTTGCACTGTTATTTAAAATTAAAGATCTCAGAAAAAAAATTTTGACCGTGATTTTTATCTTGGTGATTTTTCGATTATTTGCAACATTGCCCATTCCAGATATTGATACTGCTCGATTAAACGCCATTTTTGCTTCTAATCAACTTTTGGGTATTTTAAATATTTTTTCAGGAGGAACACTTCAGCAACTTTCTATTATGATGTTGGGCGTTGGTCCTTATATTACTGCGACGATTATTATGCAGCTTTTGACGATGGTGATACCGCGATTAAAAGAAATTTATTATGAAGAAGGAGAAAAGGGAAGGATGAAATTTAATCAGTGGTCTCGTTATATAACAGTACCGCTTTGTATGCTTCAGGCGTATGCTTTTTTGAATTTATTAATTTCTCAAGATGTCCTTCCTCATTTATCCACCCTGAGCCTTATCAGAAACGTTTTAGTGGTTACGGCCGGCTCAATGCTTTTAATGTGGTTAGGTGAATTAATTAGCGAATACAAAGTAGGTAATGGCATCTCTTTAATTATTTTTGCTGGTATTGTTAGTGGATGGCCGGCAAGTTTGCGTTCGGCTATTTTATCTTATACTCCTTCAATGCTGCCTACCTATTTAATGTTTCTCGTTGTAGCCATCATTGTTATTTTAGGAGTTGTTTATATTAATGAAGCAGAAAGGAAAATTCCGATTGCTTATGCCAAAAGAGTAAGGGGTAATAAAATGTATGGTGGCGTTTCTAGTTATTTGCCGTTAAAAGTTAACCAAGCCGGTGTCATTCCTATTATTTTCGCTATTTCTATTTTGCTTTTTCCTCAATTTATTGGACAAATTCTTGTTGCTATTAAAACTTCTTGGGCGGCAAGTGCAGGAAATTTTTTAATGAATATGCTTAATAACCAGTTGGTATATTCTATTTTATATTTTTTATTAGTAGTAGTGTTTACTTATTTTTATACGATGGTAACGTTTGATCCAAAAGAAATTTCTACAAACTTACAAAGAAATGGTGGATTTATTCCGGGTATTAGGCCGGGGCAGACTACAGCTGATTATATTAGTTTTGTTTTGCATAGAATTACTTTTGTGGGTGCGCTATTTTTAGGCGTTATAGCTATTTTACCTAATATTTTGCAGGGAGTCACAGGGACACAATTTTTAACTATCGGCGGTACTTCAATTTTAATTGTAGTTTCGGTAGCTATCGAAACCATTAAACAGGTAGAATCTCAATTAGTGATGCGTGAATATGAAGGGTTTTAATTTATATTTTTTATAAATATGAAGAAAGCCAAAATCCTTATTTTTTATGGCCCTCCAGGCGCCGGAAAAGACACGCAAGCTCGACGTATTGCGTTTAAATCAGGAGCTGTTATTGTTAGCTCATCAAAATTAATTGAAGAGAGAATTTTTGATCCTCAACTACAAAACGATCCAATTATTCAAAGAGAACGAAAAAATTATGAATCAGGCGCTTTATGCACGCCCGAATGGGTGACCCAAATTATTAATGATAAAGTTAAAGAATTAGCAGCGCAAAAACAGGATCTTATTTTTACTGGTTCGCCACGTACAATTTATGAAGCAGAAAATGAAATTCCTTATTGGGAAACATTTTATGGCCAAGAAAATATTCATCCTATTTTAATTAATTTAAAACCAGAAACTTCAGTTTTTCGTAATACGCATCGCCGAGTTTGTGAAAAATGCGGATACCCTGTTATTTATTCGTGGGAGACTGAAATGTGGAAATTCTGTCCATTATGCGGAGGGAAAATCATTGATCGAGGTGTTCTTGATGATGAGGCAACAATCAAGGTGCGCTTAGAAGAATATGAAAATCGTACCAAGCCCATTTTGGCTTATTTTCAAAAAAGAGGTTATCAAGTTATTGAAGTTGATGGCGAGCCGTTGCCAGATATTGTTACCCAAAACCTTATTGAAGCTTTGGCCAAAATTAACTTTTTTGATTAAAATGATTAAATTAAAAAGCGACGAAGAAATTCAGAAATTAAAAGAAGGAGGGCGTCTGCTTTCAAAAATTATTTATGAAGTAGCGGCAAAAGCAAAGGCGGGTATTTCAACTAGAGAACTGGATTGGTTAGCCGAAAATTCTATTTTAAAATGTGGCGGTGAGCCAGCTTTTAAAAACTATCAACCAGATTTTAGCTTAAAGCCTTTTCCTGCTACTCTTTGTGTATCAGTTAATAATGTAATAGTTCACGGCATTCCTGGCAATTATTTGTTGCGTAATGGTGATTTGGTAAAGCTTGATCTAGGAATGAAATATAAAGGTTTTTTTACAGATATGGCCATTACAGTGGGAGTAGGAAAGATTTCGTCTTTGGCTCAAAAATTAATCCGCGTGACTAGAAAGGCTTTAGATTTGGCCATTCAAGCTGCTCAAGTCGGAGCAACCTTGGGGGATATTGGTTATGCAATTGAACAATATGTTCGCTCCGAAGGATTTTATGAAATTCGGGTGTTGTCTGGTCATGGGGTGGGTTATGCTCCGCATGAGGATCCTGATATTTTGAATTTTGGTGTTCCTCATAAGGGTATTAAATTAAAGGAGGGTATGGTTATTGCAATTGAACCGATGGTAGCAGTTGATTCTTCGGATGTTATTGAATTAGCTGATGGTAGTTTTGTGACTAAAACCGGTTGTTTGGCCGCTCACTTTGAACATACCATTGCGATTACTAGTCGAGGACCCATTATTTTAACCAAATAAAATGGCGAATGTTTTAGCTATTGATTATGGAACAAAAAGGATTGGATTGGCAATTGCAGATGAAAAATTGAAAATTCCTTTACCGCTTAAACCTATTATAGAAAAAAACCAGCAGCAGGTTTTGGAAAAAATAGCAAATCTTTGTAAAGAAAAGAATGTTGATCAAATTGTTATTGGACTGCCACTTTCTTTTGAATTTGAAGAAACATCCATGTGTCAAGAAATTAAAGCGTTTGGGGAGAATCTAAAACAAATTACTGGAATAAAAATTATCTATGAGAACGAGGTCTTAACAACTGAAGCGGCAAAAAAAATGAGGCAAACTACTTCGCAGTTAAAATCGCGAAAAGACAAATCAAAAAACCATTTTGATAGTCAAGCAGCGAGTTTAATTTTGGAAAGTTATTTGAGAAAGGTTAAGTCTTGATTTTATATTTATAATATGGTATAATAAAATATATGAAACGAAATTCATTTTACATCATAGTCATCATTATTCTTGTCATCTTATTGGCATTTGTCATTTATGCCTACCTTTCTGATTATCAGAAGGCGAAAGAAAATTTAGCAGATCGAATAATTTCTGCTCATTTAGAAGGTTTCCCCGCGGGGACGTCGGTGAAAGAAGGAATGCAGGGAGAAGAAAAGACTGTTTTTCGAAAAGGGGAATGGATGGGTGTCTCGGGAAAAATTAAAACTAATGAAGGAGGAGATTTGTTTTTAAAAATCTATGATTTAGCTGGTAATTTGATTCAGGAAAATGAAAAGTGGCATAAATCTCTTCAGGCTGGCCAGGGCGATTTTGGAATGTGCTGCATTGTGGTTCCCAATGAAGTCGGTCAATATGAAGCGCGCTTGATTTTAAACGAAGAAGTCCTTTACTCTTTAAATTTTTCTGTAACGGAGTAAAATATAGTTAGAGGTTTAAAAATTTTTAAAAGGAGAATGAAATGAAAAAATATTTCATTTCTTTTGTGGAAGAATTCATTTTTAATCCAAAGTATCAAGATCATATAGCCGGACGAGTAGAAATATATTTGAGAAAAAGTCAGTATGATATCGATGAGTTGAGATTCTTTACTAAAAAGATTAAGAAATTTAATCGTTTTCGTAACAAATGGGACTTGGAAGAAGTTTCGGAATCTCAATTAGAAAAAATTAGAAAAATTATTGCAAAAGAATTTAATGAAATTGAAGAGTAAAAATATCAACCGCTTCGGAATGGGGCGGTTTTTTTATAATATTAAGAATAAATCGAATAAAAAACCAAAGAAGCATTTTTAGGAAGCTCTATTTTTTATTGCCGTTTTTAGTCAGCGTTGACTTTTGTGTTTTTAATTTTAAGTTTATAATATATTCATATGGCTAAGCCATTTCTTTCTGTTATTATTCCTGCTTACAACGAAGCCAAGCGTTTACCCAAAACGCTTTTAGATATGGATAAATATTTAACTCAGGCAGGTTTTTCATATGAAATCATTGTAGTTAATGATGGTTCAAAGGATCATACGGCAGAAATTGTTACCAAAATGCGGGAATTTATTAAAAACCTCTATTTGATTGATAACAAAGATAATCAAGGAAAAGGAGGGGTGGTTGCTCAAGGAATGTTGGCAGCGAAAGGAACATTACGATTATTTTCTGATGCTGATAATTCCACATCCCTTGATCAGGTGGAAAAGTTCTTTCCTTATTTTAAACAAGGATATGACGTAGTTATTGGCTCTCGTTATGTTAAGGATTCAGAATTACCGGTAAAACAACCTTTTTTTCGGCAGTTGCCCGGTAGAATAGGAAATTTTCTCATTCGTCTTTTAGCTGTGCCGGGCATTAAAGATACTCAATGCGGTTTTAAAGCTTTTACTGAAGAAGCAGCGTCAAAAATTTTCCCTCAATTAACAATAAAACGATGGGGTTTTGATATTGAAATTTTAGTTTTAGCACGACTAATGGGTTTTCGTATTAAAGAAGTTGGAGTGCGCTGGATTAACGATCCTGATTCTAAAGTAAAAGCGTCGGCCTATATTGAAGTTTTAACAGAATTAATAAAAATTCGACTTAATATTTGGCGGAAAAAATATAAAATAAATTAAATGAAAAATTTGCGGAAGAATTCAAAAAAGAGAAAATTAAATAATCATCTCGTGTATATTTCTGAACTGAGACGCGATCCAGTTTCGAATGATTGGGTTACAATTGCTTCGGTTCGCGCCAAACGGCCAGAGCAACTAATTATTAAAAAGCCGCAAAGAATTGTTACGCCTAAAAGCCAATGCCCTT
Source organism: Minisyncoccota bacterium (assembly GCA_035369485.1). Classification (GTDB taxonomy): domain Bacteria; phylum Patescibacteriota; class Minisyncoccia; order UBA6257; family JAAZHW01; genus JAQVHD01. The sequence continues at coordinate 63,698 of DAOSMC010000001.1, forward strand.
TTGAAAATCCAGCGGTGAGCGGGCACAAACCGCCAGAATTAATAAAATCTCTTCCTCATAAAAAGGATTGGTTTTTGCAGATTTTTGAAAATAAATATCCAGCTTTTCAACCTAAAAATATTTCTATTAGCGAAAGAAAATACGGTCCTTATACCATTATCAATGGTTATGGTTATCACGAGCTTTTGGTTTTAAGAGATCATTTTAAGCCAATAGCCGATTATTCAACATCGGAATTAGCCTTTATTCTTCAAGCTCTTCAAGAACGTTATCGACAAATTGCCCAAGACAAAAAAATTAAATATATTTCTATTTTTCACAATTGGGGGTCTTCGGCTGGCGCTTCAATTTATCATCCTCATTTTCAAATTATCGCTATTCCTGTTATACCACCGCGCATTAATCATTCACTAATAGACAGTAAGCATTTTTGGAAAAAACATCGCCAATGCGTTTATTGTTCAATGAACAAATTTGAAATTGCTCAACAAAAGCGCATTCTTTTTCAAAATAAAAAAGCAATGGCTTTAAGTCCTTTTGTCTCGGTTGAGCCATTTGCTTTACGAATCATTCCTCTTAATCACATTCCTTATTTTGAGGATACCCCTTCTTCGGCGCTTAATGAAGTGGCGGAAGTTTTGAGAAAGAGTCTCCAAGTTTTAAAGAAAAAATTAGATGATCCCGATTACAATTTTTTTATTCATACCGCACCGACTTTCAAAAAGAATTCTTATCAATACTATCATTGGCACATTGAAATTGTTCCAAAAATTTCTATTTCTGCCGGTTTTGAATTATCAACTGGTATTGAAATTACAGCTATTGATCCTGACGAAGGCATTAGATATCTAAAAAGTAAATAATTATGATTGAGGTCATATTTTCAGCAATTGCCAACTTTATTTTAAATTTAATATCTCAAATGGGTTATGCGGGCGTTTTTATTTTGATGGCACTCGAAAGTTGTAATATTCCTATTCCTTCTGAAATTATAATGCCATTTTCGGGGTTTTTGGTTTCTCAAGGTCGATTTAATCTTTATTGGTTGGCATTAATAGGGAGTTTGGGTAACCTGATAGGCTCGTTGGTTTCTTACGGGATTGCCTTTAAATTAGGTAATAAAGTCAAAGAATTCTTTTTAAAATCGAAATTTTTCGCTACCGATTATTTAAAAGCCGAAAATTTTTTTAAAAAATATGGCGTTAGATCTGCGTTGATTGCACGTGTTTTGCCAGTTATTCGAACCTTCATTTCATTTCCGGCTGGCATTTTTAAAGTTTCATTGGGCAAATTTTCCGTTTATACTTTTTTCGGCTCTTTAATTTGGTCTTATGTGTTGGCTTATATTGGATTGTATTTTGGTGAACAGTGGCAAATTATCGAAAATTATTTTCACCGATTTGATTACATAATTTTAATTGTAATTGTTGGGTTTGTATGCTATTATATTTATAGAAAGGTAAAACAAATAAACAGTCGTAATAGCCATAATAATTCAATTGAAAATTGATATGACTAAAAAATACAAAGTAGTAGTTACTCGTCGAATTCCCGAAGCAGGTCTTCGGTTGTTAAAAAAGGCTGGTTTTGAAGTAAAAGTGAGTCCCTATGATAGAATTTTAACTCGTCAGGAGTTGAAAAAATTTGTTAGGGGAGCTGATGCGATTCTTTCCCTTTTAACTGATAAGATTGACGGCGAAATATTAGATGCTGCTGGTTCCCAATTAAAGATAGTGGCTAATTATGCCGTTGGTTACGATAATTTTAATATTGATGATTTTAAAGCAAGAAAAGTTTATGCTACTAATACTCCGGGTGTTTTAACTGAAACAGTAGCAGAACATACCATCGGATTGCTTTTTGCAATTGCTCAAAGAATCGTTGAAGCTGATGAATTTGTTCGTCAAAATAAATTTAGAGGGTGGGAACCAATGCTTTTTTTAGGAACAGACATAAGAAATAAAACTTTAGGGATTGTTGGTTTAGGAAGGATTGGAGGAGAGGTGGCCAAAAGAATGCGCGATGGCTTCGGATTAAAAATTATTTATTTTGATGCGATGCGAAATAAAAGTTTAGAAAAACAGTTGGGCATTCAATACACCCCATTCAAGTCATTATTAAAACAATCCGATTTTATTAGCATTCATGTGCCATTGACGCTAAAAACAAAACACATGTTTACTTTAAAAGAATTTAGAATGATGAAACCAACCGCTTATATAATTAATACATCTCGAGGAGCAGTTATTAAAGAGGAAGATTTGGCAAAAGCTTTGAAGGCAAAAATAATTGCTGGAGCAGCATTAGATGTTTATGAATTTGAACCAAAAATTACGCCGGATTTACTAAAACTACCTAATACTGTTCTTTTACCGCATATTGCTTCGGCAAGTATTGAGACGCGTTCAAAAATGGCAGAAATGGCAGCTAAAAACATCATTTCTGTTTTAAGAGGGAAAAAACCTATTAACCCCATTTTTTAAGTTATCCACAAAAGCTTATAATTTAAAGATTTTTTGGTTATAATATAAATAAGAAGATTTTTTAAAGGTCGATTAATTAATATCTAATTCAAATATGGTCGTTCAATCTTGGGCAGATATTTTAGTGGCCTCTTTCCAAACTTGGTGGAGTGCTTTTGTAAATTTTCTGCCAAATTTTTTAGGTGCGCTCATAGTTTTTCTTATTGGCTTGCTCATTGCAGCTGGTTTGGGAAGTTTAGTTAATAAAATTATTACTGCTATTAAATTGGATAAATTATTGTCCAAATTAGGTGTTGATAAGTTTTGTGAGCGTGCAGGTTGGAAGCTTAATTCCGGTAAATTTTTAGGCGAAGTTGTTCGCTGGTTCTTCATTTTAGTTTTCCTTTTGGCAGCAACCGATATTTTGAAGCTGACGGCAATTAGTGGATTTTTAAAGGACGTTGTTCTTTACTTACCGAATATTGTTATTGCTATAATTATTATCATTGCTTCGATTATTGTTGCTGACTTTCTCGCTTCTTTAGTAAGAGGAACTGTAAAAGGGGCTAATTTGTATGCTTCTCAGTTTTTGTCTAGCTTAACTCAATGGGTGGTGCTCATTTTTGGATTTTTGACTGCTTTGCTGCAATTGGGAGTAGGCGTCACTATTATTAATACCGTAATTACAGGCGTGATTGCAATGTTTGCTATTGCTGGCGGAATCGCTTTTGGTTTAGGAGGCAAAGATTATGCTGCTTATCTTGTTAATGAATTTCGTCAACGAATTGAAGAGAAAAAATAGATAGCAATTTTTTAGCCGCCCCTTCGGGGGCGGCTTTTTATTTCATAAAAACACAATTATTTTAATGCGTAATAATTTCTGAGAAATTTTTTAAACCTCTTGACATTAAAAAATCTTTTAATAAAATAGAACTATAAACAATGAATAAATCATTCTACATTATCTTGATTCAAGGGAGCTAAATACGAGGGAAATTTTTTGGCAATCATCCGCTTCCTTGAAGAAAGCGGATTTTTTAAAAATAAAAAGAAATATTTACTATCTGGATGTAAACAAAAAACTTTTGTTTACATCCAGGTTGTGAATAACAACCGTGCTCTTTAACAATTAAGAAATTAGGTACAATGAAGCATTTTTTATCGGGACGAAATAAGGGCGTATGGTGGATGCCCAGACTAGAAAAGGCGATGAAGGACGTGGCGTAGCTGCGATAAGTCTCGGGGAGGTGCGTAGCAACCTTTGATCCGGGAATTTCCGAATGGGGAAACCTAATACTGCAAACCAGTATTATATGCCGTTTTTGCGGCATAAGCATACCCGCTGAAGTGAAACATCTCAGTAAGCGGAGGAAAAGAAAACAAGGCCTCGATTTTCGAGGCAAACATTTCCTTAGTAGCGGCGAGCGAAAAGGAAAGAGCCCAAACCTATTTATGTTTTCATAAATAGGGGTTGCAAGACAGATACGCTTTTTAATCATCTTTTAGATTCAACTCGAGTATTAAAAGATTATTAAAAGTGGGGGAGTCACAAATTTTTTGGTTAGCCGAATGAAATGGAAAGTTCAACCAAAGAAGGTGATAGTCCTGTAGGTGAAAACCAAAAAACTCTCTAGTATTTGTTCTTAAGTACTTCGAGAAAAGAAAACCTCGGAGGAAGCTGCCAGAACTAAACTGGCAAGGCTAAATACTTTTCTAGATCGATAGCGGACCAGTACCGTGAGGGAACGGTGAAAAGTAGGCCGGTGAGGCCGGTGAAATAGAACCTGAAACCATACGCTTACAAGGAAGCGAAACCCTCTTATGTTTTTATTAACATAAAGGGCGACGCTGTGCCTATTGAAGAATGAGCCAACGAGTGTATAGATGCTGCTTTGGTTAATCCTGCTCAGCGGGAGAAGCCATAGGGAAACCGAGATTTAATAGATCGTCCATCTTTTCTTCGCAATAAATTTATTTTATTGCGAAGAGATGATGAGGTAGCATTTATACGACCCGAAGCCAGGCGAGCTTACTATGGCCAGGATGAACTCCGACGAAAGTCTGAGGGAGGTCCGAACCGGTTGGTTGTGCAAAACCTTCGGATGAGCTGTGGTAAGAAGTGAAAAGCTAATCGAGCCTGGTAATAGCTGGTTCTCTCCGAAATAGCTTTAGGGCTAGCGATCATCCATTCAATTTTTGGGGGTAGAGCTACTGGTTTAATCGTAAAGGGCGAAAGCTCGACGATTAAGTCAAACTCCGAATACCAAAAACGAGGATGATCAGTAAGACTGCGGGGGCTAAGCTTCGTAGTCAAAAGGGTAAGAACCCAGATCGCCGTCTAAAGCCTCTAAATCTTGGTTAAGTGTTAAAGGAAGTGATTAGCCGAAGACAGATAGGATGTTGGCTTAGAGGTAGCCACCATTTAAAGAGTGTGTAACAACTCACTATCATATTCCGACTTCGGTCGGAATTGGCTGATCGCGCCTAAAATGTAGCGAGGCTTAAACCAAGTGCTGAAGACGCGATTCCTTATGTTTTGCATAAGGAAGGTAGGAGAGCATCCTAACATCTGTGAAGTAGGATTCGAGAGAACCTATGGAGAGGTTAGGAGAGAGAATGTTGGCATGAGTAACCGCATTCCCAATGAGAAATTGGGACGCCGAAAATCCAAGGTTTCCGTGGCAATGGCAATCATCCACGGGTTAGGCGATCCTAAGGCAATGGCGAAAGCCGCAGCTGATGGAGAGCTGGTTAATATTCCAGCCCTTCCTATAAATTCGATGGAGGGACGAAGGAAAAAAATCTGAGCATCTTATTGGTTTGATGTTCTTGATGAGTAGAAATGTTTGTTAGGTAAATCCGACAAACTGCTTTAAATAGCAAATTTCAATCATCGAGAAAATTTCGCTTCGGCGAAAAATTCAGATGCAGAGCCTTCCGAGAAAAACTTCTAAGGTTAGTTTATAGGAATTCGTACCGGAAACCGAAACAGGTGGATTGGTGTAAGTACACTAAGGCGAACGGGTGAGTTCTCGTTAAGGAACTCGGCAAAAAAGCGGCCGTAAGTTCGCGATAAGGCCTGCCTACGTTAAGTAGGCCGCAGCTAAAGAACCTCTGGCGACTGTTTAATAAAAACACAGGTCCCTGCTAACTCGTAAGAGGATGTATAGGGGCTGACGCCTGACCGATGCGAGAAGGTCAAGAGTGACAGTTGATTTGTCGCAAGACAAATCAGCCGATCGCTTTAAGCCCTCGTCAATGTCGGCGGTAACTATAACCGTCCAAAGGTAGCGCAATTCCTTGTCGGGTAAGTTCCGACGCGCATGAATGGCGTAACGATCAGAGGACTGTCTCAACGAGAAGCCCGGTGAAAATGCGATTCCAGTGAAGACGCTGGGTACCTGCAACAAGACGAAAAGACCCCGGGAGCTTTACTGTAGCTTGATATTGGGTTTAAGTTGTTGCTGCGTAGCATAGGTGGGAGACTGTGAAGCTCCGATTCCGGTCGGAGTGGAGTCGCCAGTGAAATACCACTCTGTAACAATTTAAATTCTAACTTTAGCGGTAAAAACGCTAGAGGACAGTGTCTGGCGGGCAGTTTTTCTGGGGCGGAATCCTCCCAAAAGGTAACGGAGGAGTTTATTAAGGTCGGCTAGGTGCGGATGGAAATCGCACTGGTCGTGTAAAGGCATAAGCCGGCTTAACTGTGAGGCAGACACGCCAAACTCGAGTTTTTATTAACTCGACGGTCCGTAATTTTTATTTACGGATTGAGATGCGAAAGCAGAACTTAGTGACCCGACGGTTCTTTTTAGAACGGCCGG
>DAOSMC010000002.1:0-42859 GCA_035369485.1 Minisyncoccota bacterium
AGGCAGGGAGTAGCTGCCTTTTAAGCAGAAAGTTGCAGGTTCGAGTCCTGCCGGGGGGACAAAGGATCTAAAATTTAAATTGCCACTCTTGAATTGCAAAATATAATAAGATGAACTGAAAATAAAAATTAAAGAATTCAAAATGGGCGGGAATTTTTTTAAAAAAATTCCCGCCCATTTTAGTCGCTTATATATTTTTAAGCATTATGCTTAATCTCAATTACATCTCCATCTTGGACGACATAATTTTTTCCTTCAGTGCGAATCAAGCCTTTTTCTCTTGCTTGAGCAAATCCGCCAGCGTCAAGCAGGTCTTTCCAGTTGATAACTTCGGCTTTGATAAAAGCCTTTTCAAAATCAGAATGTATGACACCGCCGGCTTGAGGAGCTTTTGTTCCTTTTTTAATAGTCCAAGCGCGAGTTTCATCTGGGCCAGTAGTAAAAAAAGTAATTAAATCGAGAATTTCATAGGATTTTTTAATGAGCAAATCAAGTTCAGTGTCAGTGGGCAATCCCAATTCTTTTCTTTCTTCTTTAGACAAATTAACTGCTTCATATTCGGTTAGTAGATCAATAATTAAATAAGGCCAGCGATTTTTATTAAATTCATTAATAATATTTTGAGGAACTTCTTCGTCTTTCCCATTAAGAAGATAAAGGCGCGGCTTTGAAGTTAAAAGTTGATATTTATTTAATTCTTTTAGTTCTTCTTCGGTAAATGATTGTTCAAAAAGAATTTTTCCTTCTTCGAGAATTTTTTGTGCTTTTGATAAAGCGGCATAATCTCGCATTGCCTCTTTGTTGCCTCGTTTTATATCGCCTTCCAAATTATTTAATCTTTTTTCAATAGTTTCTAAATCTTTTAAAATTAATTCTGTATCCAAAATATCTTTATCGCGAAGGGGATCAATGCTGTTTTGAGTATTAATAATTTTGTTATTGGCAAAAGCGCGCAAGACATAGAGAATGGCGTCAGTTTCTCTGATGTTAGCTAAAAATTTATTTCCCAAACCTTCGCCCTGGCTTGCTCCTTTTACTAAACCAGCGATATCAATAAAATCAATCGTGGCATATATTTTCTTTTGAGAATGAGTGAGATCCGCTAAAAGATCTACTCTTTCATCAGGAACAGCAACAACGCCGATATTCGGATCAATAGTGCAAAAAGGGTAATTCGCTTTATCTACTTGTTTTTGTGTTAATGTTTCAAAAAGAGTGGATTTACCAACGTTGGGCAATCCAACGATTCCAATAGAAAGTTTCATAGTTTTTTAAATTAATTAATAAAGTAGGTTTATTTATTTCCTGTAAAAATGCAATATCGCAATAATCCTTTGGTGGCCATTTTATAATATTCATATCCGGCAGTAGTGTTGATCAAAAATTTTTGAAGTCCAAAGAGTTTTACAAACCAATATGCCCAAAGTGAAAGTTTGTGTAGTCGATAAAACGATGGAAGAACATTTTCAGTTATATCTCGTTCTTTTACATTTTTGAAACCGACACTTTTTATAACTTCGGTGAATTGATCGTGCCGAAAATCTTTTAAGCCCATCATAGCCGAGCCTTCGATAACCACATCTAGCATTTTCTTTTCCCATGGAGAAAATTTTTTATCGGGAGCAATAGTATATTCAAAAAGAGCAAATTTACCTCCCGGCTTCAAAATTCTTAAAAATTCATTTAATGTTTTGCGAATGTCTGGAGAGTGCGAGAGGGTTTCGGTTGTATAAATCGCATCAAAATAATTATCCGGAAAATTGGTTGAGGAATAATCCATTATCTGATAGTCGGTTTTATCTTGAACGCCTAATTTTTTCGCTCGCTTTTGTGCTTTCTGGACTTCAAATGGAACAAGAGTAATACCAAAAACATTTGATCCAATTTTTTTTGCCAAATAAGTTGATACAATGCCTTGACCGCAACCAGCATCTAAAACAATTTGTTCTTCTTTTAGTTGTAAATTTTCGGCAACTAAATCTTGATATAATATTTGAGCTTCTTTCTCGGTGATATCTGCTTTTCCCGTTGGATAGAATCCGAAATGTTTTGAACCCCAAAGCACATAATTGAAACCCAATTTTGTTTCTGGGTTAGTAAAATACTTTACGACTTTTTGTTGATTTGTATTCATAGCAACTCTTTAATAGAAATATTAATGGTCTTGGTAAGTTTTGTCCGCAGTTTTTTGACGTTATCCTAACGATATTTCTGTCATTGTTTTTTTCAAACTTTTCCAATTAGCGGTGGGTGCAGGATTCGAACCTGCGAGAGGATTTCTCCTCAACTGGTTTTCAAGACCAGCGCCTTAAACCGCTCGGCCAACCCACCGAGGCTCTTTTATTATTGAATTTTTATTATAATAACGCAAGAAAAATTTTCAAATCAAGGGAGCAGTGAGGGCGGCGATTTTTCTAAAGAAAAATCGCCGCCCGGGTTTCTCCTTATAATTAGCGAAAAATTATTCACGATTTTAATTTTTCTTTAATTGGGTTTATAATAATAAATAATGACTGCTAGTGTTTTATATATAACTTTTTTGATTATTGAAATTATTCTAATGATTGCAGAGTTATTTTTAATTATTTTATTTATTTCTTTGTTTTTTTATCGAATTAAAACAGGTGTTCCTTTCGTCAAATCGAAAAAAGTACTTGTCGAAAAGATCAAAGAAGCTAATATCTTAAAAGATGATACGACTTTTTGCGATTTAGGATCGGGTGATGGCAGTTTTTTGTATGAACTAGCAAAAGAATTTCCTCATATTCATTTCATTGGCTATGAAATTAACATTTTTTTATACATATTTTCTAAGTTATTCAATCACTTGCCTAATATAAAATTTTATCATCAGGATTTTTTTAAAGTTGATTTAAATCAATTTGACTATATTTACGCTTTTTTGCTTTCTCCTCTGATGGAACGATTGGTGCCTAAAATTCAAAAAGAAGCCAAAAAAAGTTGCTACGTTATTGTGAATACCTTCGCTTTTAAAAATTTAAAACCCGTAAAGGAGATTGGTTCGGCGAACCCTCTCGAAAGTCTTTATTTTTATCAATTATGAAAATAGTTGCTGATTTTCATATTCATTCGCGTTTTTCTCGCGCTACCGCACACGATATTACTGTGGTCAATTTAAATCAATGGATGAAAAAGAAAGGAGTCAATCTTTTGGGCACAGGCGACTTCACTCATCCCCAATGGTTTAAGGAGTTGAAAGAAAATTTGGAGCCGGCTGAGCCGGGACTGTATCAATTAAAAAATGATTTAAACGAACAAAATTTCAGCCGTTTTATTTTAACGAGTGAAATTGCTTGTATTTATTCTCAAGGAGGAAAAACACGAAGAATTCATCATGTTATTTTAGCCCCATCTTTTGAGGTGGTTCAAAAAATTAATGTGGCATTGAGTTGGCAAGGCAATCTTACTTCTGATGGACGGCCAATTTTAGGCCTTTCAAGCATTGAGCTTGCTAAATTACTTTTCTCTATTTCTTCGGAAATTGTACTTATTCCGGCTCATATTTGGACGCCATGGTTTTCGCTTTTTGGGTCAATGTCTGGTTTTGATTCTTTGGAAGAATGCTTTGGGGAATGGTCTTCAAAAATTTTTGCAATCGAAACTGGCTTATCTTCAGATCCACAGATGAACTGGCGTTTATCGCAACTGGACCATTTAGCTATTATTTCTAATTCTGACTCTCATTCAACTTCAAAAATTATGCGGGAAGCCAACGTGTTTGATACTGATCTTTCGTATGAAAAAATTATTGAAGCGATTAAAAGCGGCACCCCCCAAAATTATGCACACGATCCTTCAAAATTTCTTTATACAATCGAATTTTATCCCGAAGAAGGAAAATATCATTATGATGGTCATCGATTATGCAATATAGTGTTTTCACCTGAGGAATCAAAAAAACACAATAACATTTGTCCCAAATGCAATCGACCATTAACTATCGGAGTGATGCATCGAGTAGAAGATTTAGCTGACCGCGATCAAAATTATGTTGCTAGCGATCGGCCGCCTTTTAAAAAGTTGGTGCCGCTTGAAGAAATTATTGCGGAAGTTTTAAAAACTTCAACCACTTCCAAAAAAGTTAAAGCCGAATACGAGAGATTAATTAAAGTTTTTGGGAATGAATTAACGATTTTAATTGATGCTACTATTAAAGATATAGAAAAAGAATCCAGTCCTGAATTAGCAGAGGGGATTAGACGAGTAAGAGAAAATCGTTTAAGTATTGCTCCGGGTTTTGACGGAGAATATGGTAAGATAAAAATCTTTGTTGATGATGAGGATATTCCATCAAACAGTACACTTTTTTAACTATGTTTCGGTTAATTAAAAAATCAAAAAAATCGGAAGCGCGATTGGGGCAAATTAAATTAGCCTCAGGAACAATCAAAACGCCTTGTTTTATGCCGATTGCTACGCGAGGTAGCGTGAAGAGCGTGACAAGTGCTGATTTAGAGAAAATAGGAGCTGAAATTATTTTGGCGAATACTTACCATCTTTTTCAGCGGCCGGGAGATGAAGTAATCAAAAAATTTGGTGGTCTGCATCAATTTATGAATTGGCGCAAGCCAATTTTAACTGATTCTGGAGGGTATCAGGTTTTTTCTTTGGCTCAATTAAGAAAAATTAGTTTAGCAGGCGTGGAGTTTAATTCGGAAGTTGATGGTCAAAGAATTTTTCTTTCTCCAGAAAAAGCATTAGAGATTCAAAAAAATTTAAATTCGGATATTGCTATGATTTTGGATTATTGTGTTGGTTATCCAGCTAAAAAAGCAGAAGTAGCAAGGGCGATGCAATTAACCACTTTATGGGCTGAACGCAGTCGCAAGTATGCTGATAAAATCAAATTTAAAAATCAAATTTTTGGCATCATTCAAGGAGGAATTTTTAAAGATTTAAGAAGCCAAAGTTTGCAAAATTTAATGAATTTGAATTTTGATGGTTATGCGATTGGCGGTTTGGCAGTGGGCGAGCCGGAGAAAAAAATGAAGGAAATTATTAAGTGGTTAGCACCGCAAATGCCCGCAAATAAACCGCGCTATTTAATGGGTGTGGGATATCCCGAACAAATTTTTGAAGCTATTCAAAATGGCGTGGATATGTTTGATTGCGTTATTCCAACGCGTCATGCTCGGCATGGTGAACTTTTCGTTCGCACTAATAAACAAATTGTTATTTCGAGACGGTTAAACTATCAGATCATTTCTATTGGGAAAAGCAAATATCAAAGTCAGAATTTGCCCGTTGATCGTTTTTGTCATTGTGAAACTTGCGCGAATTATTCATTAGCCTACCTTCACCATCTTTATAAAAATAACGAATTACTTTATTATCGATTGGCGACAATCCACAACTTGAAGTTTTATTTGGATTTTATTAGAGAAGTTCGCTTAGCGATTAAAAACAATCTGATATGATTACAAAACCAAAATTAGTTCTTCATGTTTGTTGTGCCGTTTGTGGTGCTGCTTTGGTGAAGGTATTGCAAGAAAAATTCCAAGTCATTCTTTTTTATTACAATCCGAATATTTGGCCTCGTGAAGAATACGAGAAGCGGCTTGAAGCTGTTGTAAAATTATCAGAAATTTATGGTGTGATTTTAAAGAAAGGAAAATATGAAAATAAATTGTGGTTGAAAAAGGTGAAAGGGTTTGAGAATGAACCTGAGGGAGGAAAACGCTGTCCGATTTGTTTTCAAATGCGATTAGAAAAAACAGCTGATCTGGCTAAAAGTAGTGGGGCGTTATACTTTGCTACAACACTCGCAATTAGTCCATTTAAAAACGAGGCAGTAATTAATGAGATTGCCCAAGAGGTGGCCAAAGACAAGGGTTTAATTTTTTTATCATTGGCAGATATTGGTGATAAAAACAATTTGTGGCAGGAAACACGGCTTTTAGCAAAACAATATCAACTATATCATCAAAAATATTGCGGTTGTCAATTTTCTTTGGCAGCAATGTCTAAAAAACAAACCTTGGCTAAAAATAAGAAACATTTATAATTAAATTATGACCCTAGATCGATTTTTTATATTTTATCTTATTGCGCTTGCTTTTAATCGTATTAAGTTGTTTCTAAAACACTGGTATTCCAATAGTTTTATTAAATTTTGGAATTTTTTCATTCAAACATTGAGGAATTTGGATCGGACTTTTGCTATTAAAATTACGGCTCGACATTGGCTTGATCCTTTATATCAGGATCGGACAGTGGTGGGTTATATTTTGGGCTTTATTTTCCGGACTTTGCGGATTGCCATCGCGGCAGTGCTTTATTTGGCAATTTTTATTGTGGTAATGTTCGGCTATCTTATTTGGGCGGCAACGCCTATTCTTCTTATTGTTAGAGCGTTCGCCTAATTTTTAAAATATATGACCGTTAAAGGAAAAGTAGAACAATTTTTTTATCGCGATCCTCAATTTGAAATGTCTTTTTTTGAGCGAATTTTAGTACGCTTTTTTATTTTTCTTTTTTGGTCATTGGCGGTTGTTTTAACGATAATGCTTATTTTAATGCGAGAATCCTCGCTGCGTTTTTTGGGTTATTTCGGCATAATTTTTATTTTGGATCGCATCGTTAATTTTGATCGGCCAGACAAAAATTTTGATAAATCATTTGATCAAAAACTAGTAACGCAACCAAATTGTAAAATCAACTTGTTGCCCTACTCTGAGGCGCCGGTAAAAAGAGTGTTGGTTAATGCTTTTGAAAAAACCTTGTCTCAGGGAGGTAATTTTAATTTTCAATTATTGCTTGAATTTTTAGAAGAGAGAAAGTTTCGAGAGATTTTCGAACGATTAGAAATTAATTGTAATGAGTTAGAAAGCGCAATTCGGGAAAATTTGAAGAAAAATTTTACGAGACCCAGTAAAAAATCATTAATTAAAACGATTAATGATTTGGTAGTAAGTGCATATTTTTTAAGAGATAAAAATTATTTACAAACAAGAGATCTTTTCGTGGCGCTATTTTATATCAAAGACGAGGAATTGGAGCGGATAAAAAATTATTTTCGTATTCAATCTGATGATATCCGTATTGCTGCGGTGTACAGTGAATTTAAGAAGCAGTTTGGCCGTTTTTTGACACCTCGAAGACGCAGAGAATTGGTTAAGCAAACAAAGCAAGAAAAACATAAAATTATGAATCGCGCTTGGACGGCGCGGCCGACTCCATTTTTGGATTCTGTTAGTGATGATCTAACGGATTTAGCGCGGGCAGAAAAAATCGGTTTTTTAATTGGTCATGATGGAGAGGTAAGACAGCTGATTAATATTTTATCGCGAGCTAATCGCAATAACGCTCTGTTAGTAGGCGAACCATCTAGTGGTATTGGGGCTATTGTTCGCCACGTGGCATATTTGATTGTTAAAGATGAAGTGCCATCGGAATTGTTTGATAAAAGATTGGTGGCACTTTCAATAGATGAGTTAGTATCAGGTTGTGAACCTCAAGCAGTGGCAGAGCGAGTGCAGCGAATCGTAAAAGAAATTTTAGATGCTGGCAATGTTATTTTGTTTATTCCCGACATCCACAATTTATTTAAAACATCCGGCCAAAACTACTTAAGCGCGGCCGAGGTTTTATTACCAATTCTATCGCGTAGTAGTTTTCAAGTAATTGGTGCAACTACGCCGGGTATTTTTAAAACAGAGATTGAACCTCGGGAAGATTTTATGTCACTTTTTGAGGTTATTCTTGTTAATGAATTGAGTGAAGAGGATGCAATTCTGTTTTTAACTTATTCCTCGTTAATTTTAGAGAAAACATATAAAATTAAAATTACTTACCCAGCTATTAAAAATGCGGTGAAAATTGCCCATCGCTATTTTAGAGATAAAATGTTGCCGACGAGTGCCGATGATTTATTAAAGGAGGTATTAGCAGATGTGCGTAATTTAAAACAGAAGGTTTTAACGGGCGAAGACGTGATTCGTGTTAGCCAAGAAAAAATTAATGTGCCTTTAAAATTTGCTGAAAAAGAGGAAGCGGAAAAACTTTTGAATTTGGAAAAAATCATCCACGAACGACTAATTGATCAGAATGAGGCAGTGAAAGAAGTGAGTAAGGCTTTGCGGGAATATCGAGCCGGATTATCGCGCAAAGGAGGGCCAATCGCAACTTTTCTTTTTGTGGGGCCAACTGGTGTTGGTAAGACAGAATTAGCAAAGATTTTAGCTAAAATTCAGTTTGGTTCGGAAAATAACATGATTCGTTTTGATATGTCTCGATATCAAGATAAAAAAAGCATTTTTGATTTCGTGGGAGCGCCAGAAGGTGATAGGCCGGGAGCATTAACCGAAGCCGTCAGACAAAACCCATTTTCTCTCATTTTATTAGATGAATTTGAAAAAGCGCATCCGGATTTAATGAATATTTTTCTTTCCGTTTTTGATGATGGCCGCTTGACTGATAATTTGGGTCGAGTAATTGATTTTACCAATACAATCATTATTGCTACTTCAAATGCTCATTCGGCATTGATTAAGGAAAGAATTGAAACAGGGGTGGCGATGGAGCAAATTGCGGCTGAATTAAAACAAAAATTAACCGATTATTTTCAGCCAGAGTTAATTAATCGTTTTTCAGACATCATTGTTTTTAAGCCTTTGTCGCCTGATGATTTAATTCAAATTGCTCGATTAAATTTGGCTGATTTAGCTCAATCGTTAGCAACTGAACAGGGGATTAAGTTGTTTTTTGATGACAAGGCCGTTAAACAATTGGTGAAAATTGGATATGATCCGGTTTATGGCGCGAGACCATTGCGTAATGCAATTTCGGATAATGTCAAAGCTGTTTTAGCCGAAAAAATTTTGAGAGGGGAAATTAAACGAGGCGATGAATTGATGCTGACTTTTGAAGGTGAACAATTTCTTTTGCTCCCGCGTTAGCCTGTTAGTAGAGTTTTTCTATTGACAAAAAAAATTTTTTGAATAGTATAAAGAAAATCTTTATAAAGGGGTGGTTCCAACTATTTAAATAATTTCTAATTGCAGTGAGGCCAATTTTTCATAATAAAAACATCTAGATCATTTAACCCGTGTATAGGGCTTTCATTTCGTATCACTCCTCTTTATAAAATTTATTAATTTTTTATCATTTTTATGCCTAATCAAAAAATCTTTTCTCACTTTCCTCGTTCTCTTCAAACGTTGGAATATCTTCCTCATTTGGCAGATATCCAGATAAAATCTTACGAGTGGTTTTTAAAAGAAGGTCTGAGGGAACTTTTTGATGAAATTTCTCCGGTAAAAGATTATACAGGTAAAGATTTGGAATTATATTTTGAAGATTATTATTTTGATGAGCCTAAATTTAATGAAATTGAAAGTCAAGAGAAGAATTTGACTTATGAAGCCGCTCTTCGGCTGAAATTAAAATTGATTAATAATAAAACCAACGAGAAAAAAAATCAGGAGGTATATTTTGGAGAAATTCCGATGATGACAAGTCGAGGGACTTTTATTATAAATGGCGTGGAGCGAACGGTTATTTCTCAATTAATTCGTTCTAGTGGTTTGTATTTAACAGCAATTCAAAGCAGAGGGAGAAAATTGTTTGGAGCCAAAATTATTCCTAATCGAGGAGCTTGGTTGGAGTTTGAAACTGATCTTGATTCAGTCATTTATGTTAAAATTGATCGCAAAAGAAAAGTGCCAGTGACTTGTTTATTACGTCTTTTTGGATTGGAAAACAAAGAGAGTATTTTGAAGACTTTTGCCAATGTTGATACTGGTGAAATTAAATATATTGAAAAAACTTTAGCCAAAGATGTTGCTACCACGCGCAGTGAAGCGCTAGTAGAAATTTATAAACGCATTAGACCGGGTGATTTAGCTACGCCAGAGAATGCGCGAGGTTTGATTGAAGGAATGTTTTTTCGAGAAGATCGATATGATTTGGGTGAGGTGGGAAGATTTAAATTAAATCAAAGGCTCAATCGAGCATCCAAAGAAGCAGACACAAAGAGTCGGCTGCTTTCGCTTGATGATCTGATTGACGTGGTTAAATTGATCATTAGCTCTAATAATAATGAAGCGGCTGAGCCAGATGATATTGATCATTTGAGCAATCGTCGTGTTAGGGCGGTAGGCGAGTTATTACAAAATCGATTGCGTGTTGGGATTATGAGAATGCGCCGAACTATTCAAGATCGAATGTCTACATTAGATATTTATAGTTTGGTACCGGCGCAATTGATTAATGCTCGGCAAATGATGGCAATCATTTGGGAGTTTTTTAGTACTTCTCAACTATCTCAATTTTTAGCCCAAGAAAATCCTTTAGCTGAATTAGAACATAAGCGGCGTTTGTCGGCAATGGGGCCGGGTGGTTTACACCGGAAGCGAGCCGGCTTTGAAGTGCGCGATGTTCATCCTACTCATTATGGAAGAATTTGCCCCATTCAAACGCCCGAAGGAGCTAATGTGGGTCTAGTAACTTATTTATCTAGCTTTGCGCGTTTAAATCGTTTGGGATTTATTGAAACGCCTTATTTTCGTGTCAAAAAAGGACAAGTAACAGATGAAGTGGTTTACCTCGATGCTTATGAAGAAGAAAAATATTATATTGCTCATTCAAATATTAATATAGATAATAAAGGGAAAATCATTGACGATATTGTAGAAGCGCGATATAAGGGTGAACCGGGATTTTATCCGCGAGAAGATATCAATTTTATTGATATTTCACCTTTTCAACTTTTGAGTGTTGCTACTTCTTTAATTCCATTTTTGGAGCATGATGATGCTAATCGAGCTCAAATGGGATCTAACATGCAAAGGCAGGCAGTTTCGTATATGTCGAGCGAAGCGCCTTTAGTAGGAACCGGGTTGGAAATGAAGGCCGCTCATGATTCAGGGCATGTTTTAGTAAGCGATGTTGAAGGCGAGGTTGTTGAAGTAGATGGCGCTCATATCAAAATTAAAATTAAAGGAACCAGTAATTTTAAAAATTATCGTTTGCGTAATTTTATTCGAGCTAATCAGTATACTTGTATTTCTCAAAGACCGATTGTCACTAAAGGACAAAAAATTAAAAAAGGAGATGTTTTAGCTGATAGTTTACAAACAAAAAATGGCAAGCTCGCTTTGGGCAAAAATTTACTTGTCGCTTTTGTTTCGTGGGGCGGCGCCAATTACGAAGATGCGGTTATTTTATCCGAGCGAGTAGTTCGCGACGATTTGTTTACATCAATTCATATTGAAGATTTTGTTTGCGATGTTCGAGAAACTAAATTAGGGCCTGAGATGACTACGCTAGATATTCCGAATGTTTCTCTAGAGAAATTAAAGGACTTGGATGAGGAAGGTATTGTAAGAATTGGAGCTGAAGTGAAAAGCGGCGATATTTTAGTAGGGAAAATTTCTCCTAAAGGCGAAGGTGATTTAACTTCCGAAGAAAGATTATTGAGAGCTATTTTTGGAGAAAAGGCACGTGATATTAAGGACACTTCTTTGATTTTAAAACATGGCAAGCGAGGTCGAGTTGTTGGTATTAGAATTTTTTCGCGCGAGCGAGGCGATAAATTAGAGCCAGGAATTATTAAAAGAATTCAAATTGATGTTGCTCAACGTCGATTAATTATGGCCGGTGATAAATTAGCTGGTCGTCATGGCAACAAAGGAGTAATTTCAAAAATTGTGCCCGAGGAAAATATGCCCTACTTAGCTGACGGAACACCGGTGGATATTATTTTGAATCCACTAGGCGTAGCTTCGCGTATGAATTTAGGTCAAATTTTGGAAACTCATTTAGGTTGGGCGGCTCATAAACTAGGATATCAAGCAATTGTTCCGGTTTTTAGCGGCACAACAGAGGAAGATATCAAAAACGAATTTAAAGCGGCTGGTTTACCGGAAAATGGGAAAGCCACATTGTATGATGGTCGGACTGGAGAGCCGTTTAGTGAACCAATTATGGTAGGTTATATTTATATGATGAAACTGGTGCATATGGTAGAAGATAAAATTCACATGCGATCCATTGGGCCTTATTCTTTGATTACGCAACAGCCTTTGGGTGGAAAAGCTCAATTGGGTGGTCAACGTTTTGGAGAAATGGAGGTGTGGGCACTTGAAGGATATGGAGCGGCTTATGCCTTGCAAGAAATGCTCACAATTAAATCAGATGATATCAGAGGAAGAATTGCTGCTTATGAGGCTATTGTTCGTGGCCAAGATTTTAAAAGTCCGAATATCCCAGCTTCTTTTCATGTGCTTGTGAGTGAATTAAAAAGTTTAGCTTTAAATGTTGAGTTAATTGGCGTTAAGGGCAAAGTGCATGCATTGGATGAGTCAGAGGAAGGAAAATTATTTGCAGAAGCGATGGTTGATAACAAATATCTAACTGAAAATAATCAAAATTCGAAACAAGGTCAAGATAATCAAAATCCAGCAAATTAATATGTTGCCAGAAGATTTCTATGCTATTAAATTAAAATTGGCTTCCCCGAAAGAAATTCTTTCTTGGAGTCATGGAGAAGTAACGAAGCCCGAAACGATAAATTATCGGACGCAAAGAGCAGAAAAAGATGGTCTCTTTTCTGAAAGAATTTTTGGCCCTACAAAGGATTGGGAATGCTATTGTGGTAAATATAAGAGAATTAGGTATAAGGGCGTAGTTTGTGATAAGTGCGGCGTTGAAGTAACGCGTTCGAGTGTCCGTCGAGAAAGAATGGGGCATATTGCTTTAGCTTGTCCTGTTGCTCATACATGGTTTTTAAGAAGCATTCCTTCTCAAATAGCTCTCTTTTTGGGCGTTAGCCAACAACAATTAGAACGAGTGATTTATTATACTGCTTATATCATTACCAAGATTAATAATGAAGAAAAGAAAAAGATTCAGGCTGAATTGCAAGAAGAGTACAATGCCAAAAGAAAGAAAACGGATAAGATTAATATGCTGGACACTTTATATCATCACCATATAAATGAATTGAATAGCCTTGAGCCGCTTAAAATTATTCCAGAGACAGAATATTTAGAACTCAGTAAACGGTATGGTCATATTTTTGAAGCCGGCATAGGGAGTGAGCCGATAGTTAAACTATTAGAGCAAATCGATTTAAAAAAGAAAGAAAGAGAATTAGTTAAAGCCTTTAAAACTCAAAAAGGAGATAAGAAAAAGATCCTTCTTCAATTAAAACTAGTGAAGTCATTTTTGAAAAATAATTTACGACCGGAATGGATGTTTTTAACAATTATTCCAGTTTTACCTCCGGATTTAAGACCAATGGTAGCGCTTGATGGCGGACGATATGCCACTTCAGATTTGAATGATTTGTATCGCCGTGTCATCAATCGTAATAATCGATTAAAAAAACTAATTGAATTAAATGCTCCCGAAGTAATTATTCGCAACGAAAAAAGAATGCTCCAAGAAGCAGTGGATGCTTTAATTGATAATGGAGCTCGTAAAACTCAAATTCAATCCAGCGCTCAAAAGAGACCTCTTAAATCTTTGTCTGATATTCTCCAGGGAAAACAGGGGCGTTTTCGACAGAATCTTTTAGGTAAACGAGTAGATTATTCTGGTCGTTCTGTTATTGCTGTTGGCCCTGAATTAAAACACTATGAATGTGGTATTCCCAAAACAATGGCTTTGGAATTATTTAGACCTTTTGTTGTAAATAAACTTTTAGAAAGGGGATTGGTTTTTAATATTCGTAATGCTAACCGGCTAATCGATCAAGGACCAGCCGAGGTGTGGGCTATTTTAGAGGAAGTAATCAAGGATCGCTATGTGCTATTGAATCGAGCGCCAACTCTTCATCGTTTGGGCATTCAGGCCTTTAAACCGGTTTTAATCGAAGATTTAGCAATTCGTATTCCGCCAATGGTTTGCACGGCTTTTAATGCTGATTTTGATGGCGATCAGATGGCGGTCCATCTGCCCCTAACGCAAGAAGCACAAAAAGAAGCAAAAGAGATGATGATTTCTTCACGTAATTTTTTGAAACCAGCCAACGGCGAACCCATTGTTAATCCCACCAAAGATATTATTTTAGGATGTTATTATCTTACTAAAATTTGGGATAATCGAAAGGGAGAAGGCAAAATATTTTCTTCACCAGAAGAAGCAATGTTGGCTTATGAAAATAAAATTATTGATTTGAAGGCGCGGATTAAAATAAGACCTTACAAAGAGCATTACTTAAAACAGATGGGAGGTGTGTTGGTGGTAGAAAAATACGAAAATCCCAATACTTTGATTGATATTTCTGTAGGTAGAATTATATTTAATGAAATTTTTCCAAAGGACTTTCCTCTTGTAACTGCTGTTGTAGAAAAGAAGTTTATTAGTCAGTTAACGGATTTTATAATTAAATATTTTGAAAGCGATAAAGTAATTGAAGTGATGGATAAAATTAAAGAGATAGGATTTAATTATGCCACTCGATCAGGTATTACTTGGTCGATGTCTGATTTGGTTATACCTGCAGAAAAAAAAGAAATAATAGATGAAGCTCGCAAAGAAATTAATCAGATTGAGCAACAATTTAATCAAGCGCTGCTTTCTAAAGAAGAAAAGAGAGTTCATGCAATAAAGGCGTGGGAAAATAGCATTTCCAAAATCTCAAAGAATATTTCAAAGGTTCTTCCGCCGGATAATGCCGTTTTTCAAATTTTTGATTCAGGTAGTCGTGGTTCCTGGGGGCAATTAAGTCAGATGATGGGAATGAAAGGATTAGTACAAAATCCTAAAGGTGAAATTATCGAATTACCAATTTTATCATCTTACAAAGAGGGTCTAACAGTGTTGGAATATTTTATTGCTAGCCATGGAGCTCGCAAAGGTTCGAGTGATACAGCTTTAAAGACGGCTAATGCAGGATATCTAACACGACGTTTGATTGATGCCGCTCAAGACCTCATCATTATTGAAGAAGATTGCGGGACTACAAGTGGTATTACAGTTTACCGCGATGACGGAGCAGAATATGGTCATCATTTTAGCTCTAAAATTGTAGGACGAACAAGTTTAGAGGATATTAAGATAAAAAACAAATTAATAGTTAAAGCAAACGAAATTATTAATGCTGAAGCGGCTGAATTAATTGAGGAATCAACGATCCAGCAAATTAAAATTCGTTCACCGATTACCTGTAAAACATTGTGGGGAGTTTGCTCTAAATGCTATGGTAATGATTTGGCTTATAATACTCCGGTCACATTAGGGACGCCTATTGGTATTGTGGCTGCTCAATCTATCGGAGAACCAGGAACTCAATTAACTTTAAGGACATTTCATACCGGAGGCGTGGCGGGACAGGATATTACTCATGGTTTGCCTCGTATTGAAGAATTATTTGAATGTCGTATTCCTCGCAATAAGGCAGTTATTAGCGAGGTGAATGGCACAGTAGTGAAAATAGAGGAAAGGGATAAAGATATAGCCATTCAAATTAAGCCGGATCTGATTCGAAAAGAACATAGCAAGAAAGATAAGAAAGATGCGAAAACAAAAGAGATTGGGTTAGAAGAATATTTAATTCCGAGAACTAAGAGAATTTTAGTAAACGAAGGAGATAAAGTAGTCGTTGGTCAAAAATTAAGTTTCGGCGATATTGATTTAAAGGAATTATTAAGAGTAACGGATCGTTATACGGTTGAGCGATATATCTTAAACGAAATTCAGAGAATTTATGTTTCCGAAGGTGTTTCTATAAACAATAAACATATTGAAATTATGATTCGTCAGATGTTTGATAAAGTAAAAATTAAAAATCCAGGTGATAGTGATTTTTTGGTTGGTGATGTAGTTTCTAAGTCAAGATTTTTGGAAGAAAACAAAAAATTGAAAAGTAAAGGCAAAAAGCCAGCTCGAGCGATTCAATTGTTTTTGGGTATTACGCGGTCGGCTTTGTTTAGTGAAAGCTTTTTGGCGGCAGCTTCTTTCCAGGAAACGCGGCGCGTATTAGTAAAAGCAGCGATTGAAGGAAGAGTGGATTATTTACGTGGTCTAAAGGAGAATGTTATTATAGGCAGATTAGTACCAGTGGGAACCGGTTATCGTAAACGACTTGAAGAAAAGGAAAAAGAAGAAAAAAGTAAAAAGAAAGAAAATTAAAAAATCAACCGCTTTTAAGCGGTTGATTTTTTAATATTTATCTAATTTCTGCGGCGAGGTCGACTTCCTGGTTGATTACGACGATCGTGACGATAGGAGGATTGTCCGCGACGAGTTGAATGTTGTTCAGAGGATTTTTCGTGTAAAACTTGATTGGCGCGCGAATCAGCTGATGTTGATGGTTGGAGAGCTTTAAGCGAAAGATTAATACGACCTGTTGTCTCGTCAATTTTTATAATTTTTAAAGTTAAAATCTGCCCTACTTTTAGTACATCTTCAACTTTATCAATTCGTCGATTAGCAATTTCTGAGATGTGCAGTAGTCCATCTCGATTATATCCAAGATCGATAATAGCACCGAAATCAAGAATTCGACTAACAGTACCAGTAACGACCTCACCTTCTTTAAATTCATAAGTGAGGCCTTTAATAATTTCTATTGCTTGTTGGCCAGATTCGTCTGTGGGTGCGGTAATAAAAACCTGACCATCTTCGTCAATGTCAATTTCTACACCCGTACGCTTGATAATGTCATTAATAGTTTTTCCGCCTGATCCAATAATGTTTCCGATTTTATCAGGATTAACTTGCAATGTGAATATTTTAGGCGCATGAGGAGAGAGTGAGGGACGAGGTTTTTCAATAATTTCGGCTATTTTCTGAAGAATTTGAAGACGGGCCTTTTTGGCTCTAATTAATGTTTCTTCTAAAATTTGAAGTGTAATGCCAGTAATTTTAACATCCATTTGTATTCCGGTAATGCCTTCCGTGGTGCCGGCTACTTTAAAATCCATATCACCATAATGATCTTCTGGTCCTTGGATATCGGTAAGGATTTTATAATGCGATTCATTATCAAGCATCAAACCCATTGCAATGCCAGCAACAGGTCTTCTAATAGGCACTCCGGCATCCATTAAAGCCAAAGATGATCCGCAAACCGAAGCCATAGAAGAGGATCCGTTAGATGATAAAATTTCTGAAACTATTCTAATGGCGTAAGGAAACTCATTTTTATTAGGAATAATAGGATATAATGATTTTTCCGCTAAAGCACCATGTCCAATTTCTCTTCGCCCAGGGCCACGCATTGAAGAAATTTCACCAACCGAATAAGGGGGGAAATTGTAATGATGAATAAATCGTTTGGTATCGCATGTTTCGATGGTTTCAATCGTTAATGCATGAGAAGGAGCGGCTAGAGTAACAATGGATAAAGCCTGGGTGGATCCTCGCATAAAAAAACCTGATCCATGGACGCGAGGAATTAACCCAATTTCACAATAAAGAGGTCTAATCTCATCTAAAGCACGGCTATCTGGTCTTTTTTCTTTTTCAAGAATATTTTTATGAACTAAAGCATCGATTTCTTCTTCTAGAACTACAAAGGCTTCACTGATAGCATTAGCATCAAAATTTTCGCTTTTCAATTTTTCTTCCAAGTTCTTTTTAAGCTCGTTTAATTTAGAAACTCGTCCTATCTTAACAGGTGTATAAATCGCATCTTCTAATTTATCTTGTATGAATTCTTTGGTTTTGGTACGGATGTCGGGATTAATTTGTTTCAGTACAATATCAGTTTTTGGTTTAGCCAGTTGAGAAATAATTTCTGATTGGAATTTTTGGAGTTTTTCAATTTCAATCAAAGCTAATTGAGTGGCTTGAACAATTTTTTCTTCCGGCACTTCGTCGCCGCCTGCTTCAAGCATGGTAATTTTGTTATCAGCACTGCTTAAAAAGAAGTCAAGTTGACCGCTGTTTCTGTCTTGGTAAGTAGGGTTCACTTTAAATTCATTATTAACTAAACCAATTCGGATAGCCGAGATTGGCCCACTCCAAGGAATGTCTGAGGTGGCGAGAGCGAGCGAAGCGCCAATAAGAGCAGGAAAATCCGGATCATTATCTGCATCAATAGATAAAACCGTAGCTACGACTTGTACCTCTCGTCGCATGTTTTGATTGAAGAGTGGTCTGATGGAACGATCAATGAGGCGAGCCGTTAAGATTGCTCCTTCAGAAGGCCTGCCTTCACGTCGAACAAAGCGGCTGCCTAAAATCTTTCCAGCTGCATAAAAACGTTCTTCATAGTCAACAACCAAAGGGAAGAAATCATTCTCGAGACGATCAGTCTTTCCCATTGTTGCTGTTATGAGAACTGTTGTTTCTCCGTATTGAACTAAAACGGAGCCATTAGCTTGTTGAGCAAGAGGGGTAAATTTTACAGTAAGAATTCGCCCTCCTACATCTAATGAAAAAACTTTTTCATCTAACATAATGAAAATTCCAGAAACAATTTTTATTTAGTGCAGAAGAGAAAATTTTTAGGGAAAAACACTCTCTTCTGCTCTAAATTGCTTCTGGGAAAAATTTTCAAGAAGTCTTTGAAATTATCGCTGAAATCTTGATTTTGATTTTTTTATTAAGGGACTTTTAATAAGAAACTTCTGAGGATTTTGTTCGAGATCCACAAATTCATCAGCAATTTCCTTTAATTTAGCAGAAGCACTGCGTCCAAAAGCCACAACTTCAACTGGTTTGCCCAGTGCTTGAAGATATTCGACAAGAGGAATAAAATCACCGTCACCTGTTACTAAAATAATGCCATCTATATTTGGAGCTAGGCGAATGGCATCGACAGCAAGCCCTACATCCCAATCAGCTTTTTTCAAACCATCGGGATAAACCTGCAATTCTTTCATTCTGAGTTCAATGCCCATCCTTTCGAGAGCTTCAAAAAAAGAAGATTCACCTTCGACGGCGTCACTTTTAACCACATAAGCAATAGCTCTTACCAATTTGCGATTAGCAGTAGCCGCTTTTAATACTTCGTAAAAATCTACTCGAGCATGATAAAGATTTTTGGCGGAATGATAAAGATTCTGAATGTCAAAAAAAATTGCTACGCGTTGATCTTTATATTTGATAATCATAAACTAATAAACTATTTTAGATTTAGAGATCGGGTTAACTTCTCATAACGAGTAGGAGACTCATTTTTAAGAGCGTTAAGAAGTTTTTTCCTCTTGGAAACCATTTTCAAAAGACCGCGACGCGAACTATTGTCTTTGGAATGTTTCTTTAAATGTTCAGACAATTTATCAATCTGTTTTGTTAGTAAAGCAACCTGGACTTCGGTTGAACCAGTATCTTTTTCATGTTGGCGATGTTTACTAACGATTTTTGATTTTTCTTCCTTCTTTAACATATTATTAAAAGTAATATATCACAATAATTTGAATTTTGCAAGAAGGAATATAATGTTATAATAAGAGAGAAGTTTATGAATCAGAAAAGCCTTTTAAATTTAAAAAATCAATATCTGGAATATTTGGAAATAGAGAAAAACAGAAGTGCAAAAACTTTAGAAAATTATAACCGATATCTAACCGTTTTTTTGAATTTTTTAAGTGAGCGGTTGCATAAAAAATTAGAGCAATTGATCCCCAAGGATATTACGCTAGAAAACGTTCGTCAATTTCGACTCTACTTGAACCGTACTGAAGGAACCGAGGGCAATCTTAAAAAGGTAACTCAAAATTATTATATCATTGCGCTTCGAGGTTTTCTTAAATATTTGAGTAAGATGAACGTGGAATCATTGCCGGCCGAACAAGTGGAATTAGCTAGAGTAACGCGTAACGAAATTGGATTAATTAGCTTTGAGGATTTAGAAAGACTACTTAATGCGCCAGATGAAAATTCATTGAAAGGACTTCGAGATCGAGCAATTCTTGAGATGCTTTTTGCAACGGGCTTGCGTGTTTCAGAGTTGTGTCAATTAAATAGAGAAAGCGTTAATTTAGAAAGGGGTGAATTTAGCGTTAAAGGGAAAGGCGGAAAGATTCGTTTAGTGTTTCTTTCGGATTCAGCCAAAGCGATTTTAAAAAAATATTTAGAGAAAAGAACTGACACTGAAGAGCCGCTTTTTATTACATTTAAAAAATCAAAAAACAATGAGGTGCTGGGTAGAATAACGCCACGAAGTGTTGAGCGCTTGATAAATTTTTATGCTAGAAAATCAGGCATTGTAAAAAGAGTTACTCCCCACACGTTGCGCCATTTATTTGCGACAGATTTATTGCAAAATGGAGCAGATCTGCGTTCTGTTCAAATGCTTTTAGGGCATTCCAATATTAGCACCACCCAAGTTTATACTCATATTACCGATAAAGAATTAAAAGAAATCTATCAAACTTTTCATGCTCGGCGGCGTAAAAAACCTTGACAAACGATAAAAGATATATTAGTATAACTTTGTTAATATGGACACCAAAGATTTAGATACAATTTTAAAAGAATTTATTGGTATTTTGTCGGAAAAACAGAGAGAAGTGATTGAAAAAAGATATGGCTTGCATGGTGAAAAGCCAATGACTCTTGAAGCCATTGGACAAGAAAAAGGGTTAACACGTGAACGCATCCGTCAAATTGAGGAGGCGGCTTTAGAAACTTTGAAAAAAAACTTAAACGAATTGAGTGATCTTATAGAAAGAATTAAATATCAGTTAGAACTTTTAGGAGGAATTAGGCGCGAAGAACAATTATTGGAAGAAGCCTCGGCTTTATTAACTCCGAAGCCTGTTGAGTTGTGGACAAGTAAAGCGATACGAGAGCGATGGCAAAATGATATCAATTTTTTATTAGATATAAGTCCAGACTTTTTTTATTTCTTTGAAAAACCAGATATCTATTCTAACTGGTATTTAAGGGAAGAATTTTTGAAAAAAGCGATTAATATTTATAAATTTGTTGAACACGAATTAAAAATTACAAAGAGACCCTTGCCGTTAGATCAGTATCAGTTGCTTTTGCGTAAAACAATGAAGGAATTTCGAATTCATAATGAAAACATTCTAATTTCTTATTTAGATGTTTCCAAAAAATTTAGTTTTAATCCATTTGGCGAATTTGGTTTAATAGATTGGGAATTAATTAATCCTAAAAATGTGAAAGCAAAAGCAAAGCTTGTATTGCGCAATGCCAATCGCCCTATGAGTTATCAAGAAATTACAAAAGCGATTAATGAACTTAATTTTGATGGTAAACGTGCATCAATTAATACTCTTCACAATGAATTAATTGCAAATGATGAATTTGTTTTAGTGGGGCGCGGCCTTTATGCTTTAAAGGAGTGGGGATATCGACCTGGAACTACGAAAGATATTATTATTTCTATTCTCGCGAAAAAACCGATGACTTATAGAGAGGTTTTAGAAGAGGTAAAAAAACAGCGTTTAGTTAAAGACACTACAGTATTAATTAATCTTCAAGACAAAACAACTTTTAAGAAATTACCTGATAGACGTTATTGCTTGATTCAGTCGGCAAATAAGAAAAACTAATGGCCGAAGCATTAGCAATTTTGCAAGCGGTTTTAATTGCAATTGGGCATTTCTTAGGATGGGTGTGGTGGATTGTTTTACCCATCATTTTTTTTAAAGCTGATTATCGTCTTTGGCTT
This sequence comes from Minisyncoccota bacterium, assembly GCA_035369485.1. Lineage (GTDB taxonomy): Bacteria > Patescibacteriota > Minisyncoccia > UBA6257 > JAAZHW01 > JAQVHD01. Next base: position 21,560 of record DAOSMC010000002.1, read on the forward strand.
GATTATGTTAAAAAAAAGTTCCTTTCCAAGGTTGAATATGTAATTTTTGAGATCAAAATTCCTAAATATATTGAAAAAAGTTTTAAATCAATGGAGGATGTTTTTAGCGCGCTTCACTCCATACAGATTTCTAAGCCGAATTTTAAAGAGCGTGTTTTGGAAGGAAAAACGCAACTTTGGATTAGTTTTGAAATTATAGGGAATGGCGGAGGCGCAGGTTTTTATATTCGCACTCCTAAAGATTATCGGCATTTGGTTGAATCTCAAATGTATGCTCAGTACCCTGATTTGGAGCTAACAGAGATAGATGACTATACGCAGGTATTTTCTTCAATGCTACCTAATAAATTTTGGGATTTGTGGGGATTAGATTTTACTTTTGTTAAAGAAGCGCCTTATCCTATTTTAACTTATCCTTTTTTTGAAGCGCAAAAAGAAGAAAAAACCATTGATCCCTTATCGAGTTTAATGGAGACGATTAGTAAATTAGAATTGGATGAAAAAATTTGGATTCAATTATTAATAAAGCCAGCAGATGATAGTTGTAAAAAAGAAGGAGAAAAAATTGTAAATAAATTAATTGGGAAAAAAGAGGGCAAACCGCGTTCTTATTGGGATTATATTTTAGAATTCATTTATAATTTGATTAAAGCGCCAATTCAACCGCCCGAGTGGTCCGAGGATAAAGGGACCGAAGGTTCGCCAGGATTAATGCAGCATTTAACGCCCGGCGAAAGAGAGGTGGTTCAGGCGATTCAAAACAAAATTTCTAAATTGCTTTTTGACGCAACCATTCGTTTTGTCTACATCGATCGACAAAATGCATTTACCCGATTAAACATTACTAGTACTATGGGTTTTTTCCGTCAATTTAACACTTTAAATCTCAACGGCTTTAAACCCCACAAACCATCAGTAACGAAAGGAACTTGGCCATTTAAAAAACAAAAGGAGTTCTGGAAAAAAACAGTGATGTATAAAAATTATCTTAAACGTAAATTTAATTCCGATTGCAAAGTAATTTTAAATACCGAAGAATTGGCTACCATTTATCATTTTCCAGTTACTGTAGTTGAAGCGCCAGTTGTTCGTCGCATTGAGGCCAAAAAAGGCGAGCCGCCTATTAATCTGCCAATAGCCCAGTAATTTTTCAGGAGGAAGGAATTTTAATTATTGGAATTAAAGTATTTCCGCGTCTCTTGACTAATTAAGAATTTTTTTGCTATAATAAAGAATAGAAGTCCGGCAGAAACGGACTTTTATTTTTCAGAGTCGATTAAATATTATTATTATGTTTGATCTTAAGGAATTTTTCTCAGCCATTAATGAAATTGCTGAAGAAAAAGGTATTTCTCAAGATAAAATTCTTGAAGCAATTGAACAGGCTGTTGCAGCGGCTTATAAGAAAGAGTATGCTAACAAAAACAATATTATTCGTGCTAAAATTGATCCAGAAACAGGCGAGGTGAAATTTTGGCAAATAAAAATTGTTGTAGATGAAAGCATGCTTAAAGAAGAAGAGGAGGGAGAAGCGGTGGAAAAAGAAGAGACTTCACAATTAACAGCAACAGAGAAGCAGATTCAGCAAGGAGAAGAGTTAGCAAAGAAAATTCGTTTTAATCCCGAGCGACATATTATGTTAGAGGAAGCAGTCAAGATTAAGCCTGAAGCTAAGCCCGGTGACGAAATCATTTTTCCCTTAGAGACGCACGAAGAGTTTGGGCGAATTGCTGCCCAAACCGCTAAACAGGTTATTCTTCAAAAATTAAGAGAGGCAGAAAAAGAGGCGGTTCTAGAGGAGTTTAAAAATAAAGAAGGAGAAATAGTGAGTGGTATTATTCAGCGAATTGAAAACAGAAATATTTATATTAATTTAGGTCGTGTAGATGGCGTGATGTTTTATAATGAATCTATTCCTAATGAGCGTTACCGTATTGGCGAGCGAATGAAGTTTTATCTATTAGCGGTTCAAGATGCGGGTCGAGGGCCGATGATTGTTTTATCACGTAGTCACCCCAAATTCGTTTCAAAGCTATTTGAATTAGAAGTACCAGAAATTGCTTCGGGCGTTGTTAAAATTATGGCGATTGCTCGTGAACCGGGTTTTCGGAGTAAGGTAGCTGTAGCATCAACTGTTGAAGGAGTGGATCCTATTGGATCTTGTGTTGGCCAAAAAGGAACTCGAATTATGGCTGTTTTAAATGAGTTGGGGCAGGAGAAGATAGATATTATCAAATGGTCAGATAATCCGGAAGAATTTGTTGCTCAAGCTTTATCGCCGGCTAAAGTTTCACGAGTGGAAATGATGCCACGAAGAGAGATGCGAGTTTTTGTTCCTGAGGATCAACTTTCTTTAGCTATTGGCAAGGGAGGACAAAATGTGAGATTGGCAGCTAAATTAACCGGATGGAAAATTGATGTTCGTAGCGAATCAGCGCCAGAGGCAAAAGTGGAAGGGGGTGTGGCGGAGGCGTTGGAAGAAAATTTTGAAGAGGAAAATTCGTCACAAGTCGCAGAGCAAGTTTCATCAGAAACAAATAAAACAATTAATGAACAATCATTGATTAAAAAGCAACTTTCCGAAAAAATTCAGGAATTACTCAAAAGTAATGGATATGATGAAGAAAGATTAAAGTCGGCTACTAAAGAAGAGCTGATGCAAGTCAAAGGCATTGGCGAAAAAACAGCTGAAAAAATTATTCAAATTTTTCAGCAATAAATTTAAAATTACTAACTTATGAAACACACGTTAAAATATTTATCGCAATCACAAATTGAATTAGAAGTTTCATTAACGGCTGAAGAAATGGAGCAGTTTTGGCAGGCTGCTCGTAAAAAAGTTTTAAGCGAAGTTCGTTTAGATGGATTTCGTCAAGGCAATATTCCAGAGGAATTAATAAAGAATACTGATTTAGAAGAAAAAATTTTTGATGAGGCGGCTAATCAAGCATTCAAAAAAAGCTTAAAAGAAGTTATAGATGAGTTGGATTTGGAATTGATTGGCGCGCCGGAAGTGAACATTAAGAAGATTGCGCCTAAGGAGGAATTTGTTTATGTTGTTAGAAGTGCGATTTTGCCCAAGCCAGAACTAAAAAATTATAAAGAAATAAGTCAGAAAATTTTTAAAGAGAAGAAAAATTTGAAAGTAGAGAAAGGAGAAATTCAAGAAGCGATTGAATGGCTTCAGAAATCGCGAGCTAAAATTGTACCGGTTGATCGACCGGCTCAACCCAAAGATGTTGTTGAGATAGAAATCAAGTGTTTAGAAAACGAGAAAGAAATAGCAGATTTTCCTAAATTAGACCGTTTTATTCTTGGAGAGGGTAGATGGCCGGGAGATTTTGAAAAGCAATTGGAAGACATGAAAGTAGGCGAAGAAAAAGAATTTAATGTTATCGTGCCAAATGATTATCATAATGAGAACTTGCGTAATAAAAACTTATTTTTTCATGTAAAGCTAAATGGTGTTTTTGAGAGGCAGGAACCCGAATTAACAGATGAATGGGCTAAAACATTAGGACAATTCAATGACCTTAACGACTTGAAGAAATCTATTGAAGAAGGGATTTTAGAAGAGAAAGAAACGAAAGAGAAAGAACGTTTGCGGGTGGCCCTTTTAGAAAAATTAATTGAGCAGACAAAAATTGAACTACCCGAAATTTTAATTGAAGGAGAAACTGAAAATCAACTTCATTCGCTAAAACATCTTATTGAAAGGCAGGGCATGAGTTTTGAGGAGTATCTAAATAAAATTAAGAAAACCGAAGATGATTTAAAAAAAGATTTACGCAAAGAAGCCGAAAAAACTCTCAAAGGCTTTGTTGTTTTAAGAACTATTGCTAAATTAGAAAATTGTATACCATCTCCTGAAGAAATTGAAAAAACCGTAAACGAAATTATTAATTACCAAGCAATGGAAGGCAATGACGTTAATCAAATTGACAGAGAGGCTCTCATGGAGTATACTAAAGAAAAATTAACTAACGAAAAGGTCTTTCAATTTTTAGAAAATCAAGATCAAAAATAATATGGATTTTAAAAAACCACAATCAAAAATTAAAAATTTAGAAGAAGGATATCCTTTATTAATTCCGACTGTTATTGAAAAATCACAATTTGGTGAGCGGGCATATGATATTTATTCGCGTTTACTTAAAGAACGCATAGTTTTTTTAGGTGGACCTATTAATGATGCGGTGGCAAATAGCATTATTGCCCAACTGCTTTTTTTGGAACACGAAGATTCCAAAAAGGATATCGAGCTTTATATTAATAGTCCGGGTGGAGTTGTTACTTCGGCTTTGGCTATTTATGATACAATGCAATATGTGAAATCCGATGTTTCTACTATTTGTATTGGTCAAGCAGCGTCAGCCGCTGCTGTTTTATTGGCAGCTGGCGCTAAAGGCAAAAGGTTTGCTTTACCTAATGCAGAAATTTTATTGCACCAAGTAATGGGTGGAGCAGAAGGGCAGGCTGTTGAAATTGAAATAACCGCTAAGCAGATTTTAAAGATTAAAAATAAAATTAACGAGATTTTATCCAAACACACCGGCCAGCCTTTAGACAAGATTGAAAAAGATACCGATCGAGATTTCTACCTTTCAGCGTCTGATGCTAAAGAATATGGTTTAATAGATGGGATTATTACGAAAAAGAAAAAATAATTAGGAAGTAAACAACAACAAAACTCCCGCGTTCGACGCGGGAGTTTTGTTTTTCGGTAAGCAATTTCAAAACTGCGGAAATTTTTTAAAAAATTTCCGCAGTTTATTTCAATTTAGTTTTTATTTTATAGTGCCCAGGGCGGGACTCGAACCCGCACGGCCAAAAGGCCCACGCCCCTCAAACGTGTGTGTATACCAATTCCACCACCTGGGCACGAAATAAATACTAGAGAGAATCTTTTTGCGAGTTTATTTCTTTTTCTGCATTCTTATCATCCATTTTTTCTTTATGTTCCTCGTTTACCACTTCTTCTGTATCGGTTATTTCTTCTATTTTTAGTTCTTCAGGAACTACAGATTTAAACATTGACAACTTGCGCCTAATTTTAGTTGGAGAAAGCTTTCTGATAAAATATACTTTAGCTTTTTTTATTTTAGGCGCTTTAACAATTTCTATTTTTTCAATTAAAGGAGAATGAAGTGGCCATGTTTTTTCCACCCCAATTCCGTCTACCACTTTTCGAACGGTAAAAGTAGCACTTGGTCCTTTGCCGTGTTTTTGAGCAATAACAATTCCTTCAAATATTTGAAAGCGTTCCCTATCTTTTTCTTTCACTTTTTCGTAAACGCGAACCTGCATTCCTGCTTTCAATCGAGGGACGTTTTTCAATTGACCTTTAACAATTTCATTGATTATATCCGTCTTCATATGTGAATTAGTATAAAAAAATAAAATAAAAAGTCAAAATAATTTTATTTGTATTTAGATTTTATAATAGACAATATCGCCATCATTAACGATATAATCTTTTCCTTCTACCTTTAATTTTCCCATTTCTCGAGCTTTAGCCCATGAGCCGCATTCAATAAAATCGCGCCAATTCACAATTTCGGCTTTGATAAACTTGTCTTGAAAATCTTTGTGAATTAAACCAGCAGCATCCCAAACCGTTGAACCTCGTTTTAACGGCCAAGCTCGCGTTTCTTCTGGACCATTGGTGGTGAAAAAAGTGATAAGATCTAATATTTCATAGCCTCTTTTGATCAAGTCATCGAGTTTATTAAGGAAAGGAAGGCGATTAATATTTAGCTCGGCCGCTTCTATATTAGAGAGCGTTGCTAAATCTAATTCTTTCGCCAAATTAATAGTAAAAATATCCGTTTTGTTCACTTGATTGCCAATATGATCAATAATTTCTTCTTTAATTTTTTCTATTTCGACTGGCGTAATTGAATCATCAACATTTAATACAACAAGGAGAGGCTTTTGTGTTAAAAAGTTAAAGTCTTTTATTAATTCTTTTTCTTTGTCCGTTAGAGGAAAAGTGGAAATCCATTGACCATTTTGAAGATGCCTTTCCAACTTTTGAATTAATTCGAATTTTTGTTGGGCTGTTTTTTCTTTTCGCTTCAAATCACCTTCAATTTTTTTAAATGCCTTTCCTAATGCTTCAAGATCGGCAAGAATTAATTCGGTCGAAATAATTTCTAAATCACGAAGAGGGTCGATTTTTTCTTCAATATGAGGAATATTAGGAGCTGAAAATAATCGGACTACTTCGGCAATTGCAGTGGTTTCTCGAATATAACTCAAAAATTGATTACCGAGCCCCATTCCTTGAGCAGCGCCTTTTACTAATCCAGCGATATCTACAAACTTTACTGTCGCGGGAATAACATTTTTTGATTTTTGAATTTCGGCGATTTTTTGTAATCGTTCGTCAATCACTGGCGCTAAACCAATATTAGGGTCAATGGTCGTAAAAGGAAAGTTGGCGATAGCAACTTGTTTTTGGGTAATCGCTTGAAAAAGAGTTGATTTGCCGATATTGGGTAATCCTACAATTCCAATGGAAAGCATATTTTTTGATTTTTAGACAATTTTATTATAAACTATATTTATTGTGGAAACAATAAACAAGAAAATTTTCTTAGCTTACGATATTCGAGGCCGGCACCCTAAAGAAATTAATGGTGATGTTTTGTGGCGGTTAGGATATAACTTACCGATGATTTTGCAGAAAGAAAAGATATTGCCTAATAGAAAATTAAAAATAATAGTTGGACGTGATAGTCGACCCAGCGGTGCGATTTTAATTAAAAATCTCATTCAAGGATTGTTACAGAATGATATTGAATTGGTAGATGCGGGTGTTATTACTTCTCCGATGCTCTATTTTTTAATAAAAATGCATCATTTCGATCTGGGTTTTATCATTACAGGATCTCATTTGAGCGAAAGTTATACGGGTTTAAAAATTTATACTCATGAATTGAATACTCTTTCTGGAAATTGGCTGGTACAATTTTTGGATATTTTCAATCGACCGGTTACCGTAGGTTTAACAAAAGGAAAATTGACAAGGAAAAATTTTATCAATGAATATGTCCAATTCCTTTTGCAAAAAAGCAAAATCAGACAATTTAAAAAAACACTTTCTTTGAAAAATATTTTAATCTGTTGTCCTAAAAGCAGTCAGCTGATTTTAGAAAAAATTAAAAAGGAATTGAAACTTAACTTGCAATTTGTTCATCGGCCAATCCCCAAAAGATTAATAGCACAAAGAAAATGCGATTGCGTAATTCAATTTGATTCTGATGCCGATCGGATGCAGGTGTTTAATAGCAAGGGCGAACAAATTTTAGGAGATGTAATTGGTGCTTTTTTTGTGGAATTGATGAAAAATAAGATGCCTAAAAAAATAATTCTTGATTGTCGTTCTGGCCAATTTCTGATTAATTTAGCACGCCGCTATCGTTTTAAAATAATTTATTCGCCAGCAGGTCATGGATTTTTTAAACAGGCAATGAAGAAAAACAAAGCCTTGTTGGGCATTGAAAAATCAGGCCATTATTATTGGAAGGATTTTTTCTTTGCGGATTCGGGCATTTTTTCTTTTTTAATGCTGCTTCAATTTTTGGCTGGAAAAAAAGATAAGATAGATGATGTGGCGCGTCAATTTTTCCAAGGCGTTATTTCGCCGGAAATAAATTTTAAAATTAAAAACCAACGACAAGTCAATAAAATTTTTCAAAAAACAGAAAAGGCATTTAGTAAGAATAGAATTAATAAAATTGATGGTTTAACAGTCTTTGATAAAAACTTTAAATTTAATTTGAGAGTTTCTCATACCGAACCAAACATTCTTCGATTAAATATTGAAGCTATCAATGAAAAAGTCTTTCAGGAAATATTGTCGAAAATTAAGCAACTAGTCAAATAAATACTATGGCCGCCTCGTATCGTCTTAAGCAGTTAAACAGCTTGATTCAGCAGCTTTTTTCCGAAATTCTTCAAAAAGAAAGTAATTTTTCCGAGGAAGTCTTTGTAAGTGTGAGCAAGGTGGAAGTTTCGAAGGATTTAGCAAATGCTAAGGTTTTCATTAGCGTTTTCCCTGCTGTTACGGATGAAATTAAAGAATATTTTAAAAAGAATATTTTTGCTCTTCAGCAATTACTTAATAAAAAATTAGACATTCACCCTGTGCCTAAAATTCTGATTGTGTATGACGATTCGGAAGCCAAAGCCGCCCACATTGATGCTCTATTAAATCAGATTAAAAAGGACGCTCGTCGGTCAAGAAAAAGAAAAAAAGATTGATTTTATCTTTGAACATTTACAATTGAAGAAATTAAGTTAGCCACCCAAAATTTTTAAGATACTTGATTTTTATTGGATAATCAGGTATTTTATTATAAATGGAACAAAGAATTATTGGTGGCCACGTAGCCAAGTAGTAAGGCATCGGTCTGCAAAACCGATATACGTGGGTGCAATTCCCACCGTGGCCTCAGAAGTAATTTAAAAACTTAAAAATTAAAAAGTGGAAAGAATAAAATTAAGAAATTAAAATAACCAAAACCTCGATTTTTTATTTTTGCATTTACCACTATTGCCCGGGTGGCGGAATCGGCAGACGCGTTGGACTCAAAATCCAATGACCTTTACCGGTCATGAGAGTTCGAGTCTCTCCCCGGGCACAAACGAATAAAATGAGTTTGGGACCGGGAGCAAGCCAACTGCTTGGCTTGCGTGGGGACGAGAAGCGCGCAGCTATGGGCGACGAGCGAGTTGGCGAGGAGCCCAGCGAGCGGCGGGCTGCGAGCGCGAGAGCGGAAGCTTGAGCGACTTGTAGCCGAGTCCCACCCCGGGCACAAACGAATGAAATGAGTTTGATCCGATTTTATTGTCATCCTGCTTTTTATTGTCATCCTACTTTTTTAATGTCATTCTAAGGACAAGGTCCGAATCCTCCATCTCTTAGCAATAATCAGCATTTACTGCTGTGGATGAGATTCTTCGTTTCGCTCAGAATGACAGGAAAAAAACGTTCAGAATGATAAACTAGTGCTTGTGACATGGCGATGGTTAGCAGATTTAAAATTTTAATTGAAAAATTAAAACGGGAGCTAAGATCGCTTCCGTTTTTTTGTTCAACGTTTGGAAGGTTAAATTTTTAATCTTTGAATTTAAATTATTTCCACCTTCCATTAGTATTTTATTTATCGCAATAAACTTGCAAAAAAGAGGAACAGAATATTAACCCTCTTTTTTTATGTTATGAAATTTTTTATAATAAAAATTAATGAAGAAAGAAAAGATGAAAAAGGTGGTAGTCATTGGAGGCGGAACAGGTGTGTTTGTGGTTTTGACGGCTTTGAAAAATTTTCCCGTCCATCTTTCGGCGATTATCAGTATGGCGGATTCTGGTGGTTCAAGTGGAATTTTAAGAGAAGAATTCGGTATTTTGCCGCCAGGCGATGTGCGGCGCGCTTTAATTGCTTTATCCAATTCAGACAATAAGCTTTTAGCCAGATTATTTAATTATCGTTTTAATGAAAGTTATTTTTTGGATGGTCATAGTTTTGGTAATTTATTTATTACTGCTTTGGAGCGCATTACGGGCGATTTTCAAAAAGCGATTCGCGAGGCGGGGAAAATTTTAAACATTTCAGGCGAAGTTATTCCGGTGACTTTAGACAACATCAATCTCGTTGCTCAACTAAAAAACGGTCAAATTATTTATGGCGAAAGCGCGATTGATCGAAGAAAAGAGAAAAATTCTTCTAAGATTCAAAAAATTTGGATTCAACCAAAAGCCAAAATTAATCCTTTGGCTCGCCAAACAATTTTAGCAGCTGATTATATTGTTATTGGCCCGGGTGATTTATATACAAGTATTATTCCAAACCTTTTAGTTAGTGGTGTTACGACTGCTTTAAAAAAATCACGGGCGAAAAAGATTTTTATTACTAATATTATGACCAAAAAGGGCGAAACAGACGATTTTAAGGCCTCTGATTTTATTATTACTCTTGAAAAATATTTAGGAAAAAAAATACTTGATTATGTTTTAATAAACAATAGTCGTCCGGATAAAAAACGTTTTAAGAAATACAAAGAGGAGGGTGCTCAATTTGTAGAGCCAAATGTAGATCAATGGGGAAGGGCATTGGTTATTAAAAAAGATTTATTACGAGAAAGGGGATTATTGCGACATGACCCTAAAAAATTAGGAACAACCCTTGGTGAAATTATTCTGGCTGAGAAAACGTATGGAAAGCTCATTAAATAAGAACTGGTTACAAAAAATAATTTCTCTTCCGCCGCCACATCAATTTTTGCTTATTACTATTATTTTTATTGGAGGAATTTTTTTCTCTTCTTTTTTAAATTTTCAAATAGCTATTTTTATTGGATTGTTTATTTTTTTGATCAGTGCGATTTTGGGATTAAGCGCTATTTTAATGCAAAAACGAGCTATTTTTTTTATTTACCCTCTTGTTTTCCTGCTAGGATTTTTCTATCTGCAGTTTTATAATTTTTATCAAGAAAATCATTCAAGCAATTATTTGAATGGGACAGAACAATCTCAAGTTTCGGCCATTATTAGCGATTTGCCAATTTATAATAATAATGTTAGTTTTCAAGTTCAATTATTAGCGCCTTTTCAAGGCAAGGCCTTAATTAAAACACGATCTTATACTACAGATTTTCATTATGGTGATAAAATTTTAATTTCTGGAAAATTTGAACAGCCTCAAGCTTATGAAGATTTTGATTATCGCGCTTATTTAGCTAAAGATAATGTTTACTCTGTTATTTATTATCCAGAAATCAAAATTTTAGCGCATCATCAGGGGTCTTGGTTAAAAGAAAATTTGTATCGTTTAAAGTTAAGCTTTCAAAAACAAATCGATAAAATTTTTTCGGAGCCGGAAAGTGGATTTCTGGCTGGCTTATTATTGGGTGAAAAGAGAACAATGGATAAAGATTTACAATTGGCTCTTCAAAGAAGCGGCACCACTCACTTAATTGCTTTGTCCGGTTATAATATCACAATTATTATTCAGGCTGTTTCTTTTCTTTTAATTGCTTTGGGATTAGCGCGACCTCAAACTTTTTGGGCGGTGGTTATTTTTCTTATTATGTTTATTATGCTTACGGGCGCTTCACCGTCAGTAGTACGAGCGGGCATTATGGGCATGATTCTTTTGTTGAGTAATAAATTAGGAAAACGTTATGAGGCGCGAAATGCTTTATTTTGCGCAGCGCTTCTGATGATTATTTTAAATCCCAAAATTATCCGTTTTGATTTTGGTTTTCAATTATCGTTTGCCGCTACCTTGGGCTTAATTTATCTAATGCCATTTTTCGGTCGTTTATTTAAAGTCGATCAAGCCTCTTTTTTGGATTGGCGCAAAATTTTAGCAACAACCCTTTCAGCCCAAATAATGGTTTTGCCTGTTTTGGTATTACGATTTGGTTCTTTACCTCTTATTTCTCCCTTGGCTAATGTAGCGATTATTATTTTTATTCCAGCAACTATGCTTGTAGGTTTTTTAGCGGTATTTCTTTCTTTTATTAATCTCTGGTTGGGACATTTAATCGGTTTTCTAGGATATCTTTTGCTTCATTTTGAAATTGCAATGATTAATTTTTTCGGTCATTGGAATTTTGCTGCCTTGAATTTTGGGGCTTTCCGAGAAATTGTTTTTTGGGCATCTGTGATAATTATTTTTGCCTTTGGAATTTATTTAAAAAAACATGAACTCATTAAACAAGAAATCTAGTAAAATTTTAATTATTGCCCTTCTTATTATTTTTTGTTTTGATACTCTTTTGTGGATTGAAATTTTGAAGGAGCCAAAAAATGTAGAGGCAGATTTTTTAGATGTAGGGCAAGGCGATGCGACGCTTTTAAAATTTCCTTTTTCTGGCCAAATTCTTATTGATGCTGGTGATGGTCAGAAAATCAAAACGGCTCTGTCTCAAGTCCAGGGTTATTTTAATAAAGATATAGATGTTTGGATTTTAAGCCACGCCAATCTTGATCATTACGGAGGCTTTCTCAAATTATTAGAAACCAACCCTCCCCGAATTTTTATTTATAATGGTTTTGATAGCGAAGGAGACTCTTTTCAAGCATTAAAGAAATTACTTCACGCAAAAGAAATACCCATTCTTGTTTTAGCCGCAGGAGATAAAATTAAAATTGGTAATTCGCGATTTGATATTATATGGCCAACTGCTAATTTTTTGAGGAAGGATTTAAATGACACCTCTCTTGTTTTACGTTTTGTTGATCATAATCACTCTATACTTTTTACAGGCGATGTCTCTGCTAAAATACTTTCTAGCTTAAGCAATATTCAATCAGAAATATTAAAAGTTTCTCATCATGGGTCAAAAACAGGCATCACTGCTTCAGTGCTTGATATGATTAAACCTCGAATCGCTTTAATTGGCGTTGGATTTAATAATCGTTTTGGACATCCTTCGGTTGAAGTGACCAGTTTATTAAAAAAAATCGGCTCTCAAATTTTTAGAACCGATTTAAATGGAACAATAAAAATTCATTTTGATGAAAATCTTTTTATTGAAACTCAATAATCAAAGCCATTTTTTAATTTTAAAAACAGCAAGAAAAAGCAAAGCCAAAAGAACCATCAATCCAATGACATACCAGAATCCATAAGGGGAATTAACGAAGGGCATATATGCCGTGTTCATACTAAATATAGAAGAGATGAGCGTTAGAGGAAAAGTGATAAAGGCCAAAATAGTTAGAATTTTCATAATTTCATTCGTTCGACTCTCAAAAAAGGTGTTATTAGTATTTTCGAGCGATTCAATCGTTTCTTTAAGGTTGTCCAGATTCATCCAAAGCTTTTCATAATCTCCCAGAAGATCATTAAAATAGATTTCTAAATCCTTGCCAAAAAATTGTACACCTCGTTCTTTTAATGATTCTAAAATTGAATGTTGAGGCCTGGCAATTAATCGTTGATCTAGAATGTCTCTTTTGACAATGGCTATTTGTTCAATCAGTGATTTTGGATTACTTTTGAAAATGGCATCTTCGATTTTTTTAATCTTTCCGTTGATGTGTGCGAGTTGGCGCAAGGAAAAAGTAAGCCCTTCTTCTAAAATATAGTGAAGCAGATGAGCGGGGGTTTTGTTGAGAAGGTTTGAAGGGTCATTTTTTATTTTTTCAAAAAGATTGTCAATTAATTTAAAGTTTTGATAACGCACTGAAACAAGGGCATCTTTTGTTAAAAGAAAATCAATTTCGATAGCTTCAGAAATCTGAGTTTTTTCATTGTAATTAGATAAATAATAGACGATAAACATTAAACCATCATAAACCTCAATTTTAGTGCGAGTTGATGGATTTTTTAGTTCAGAAATAATTAAAGGATGCAAATGAAATCTTTTTTGTAAATCCGATAACTCTTCTTCTGTGGGGTTTACTATGTCGAGCCAGCTGATTTTAGAATGAAGTTCTTTGATCATATGTATAATATTATACTACAGGAAATTAAAAAATTAAATTCTTACACGCCTATCGACTAGAGATGAAGCTGTTTGAATAATTATAGCGCTGTTAATATTGTTTGGACTTTTTTGATTACATTTGAAATGAGAGGCGGCGGAAATTTTCTGAAAGAAAATTTCCGCCGCCCATTTCGTCGTTTTTTTCTTTTTCTCATTTCGGCGGCACCTATTTTTTTATGGTTCTGACGATATGCTCTATCTAAATTCACCGCTTTTTCTTGACATCGGTTTTTTTATTTGTTAAAGTATTTAACATATAAAAATTAACGTATGCCTACAATTAATCAATTAGTGAAAAAAGGAAGAAAGAAGGTTGTCTATAAAAGCAAGGCACCGGCTTTGTTATGGGGATTTAATTATAAAAAAAATCGACCCGTTAAATATCCCTCTCCGTTTAAACGTGGGGTTTGTTTGAAGGTTTTTACTACAACACCAAAGAAGCCGAATTCGGCTTTGCGCAAAGTGGCAAGAGTGCGATTGACCAATGGTATTGAAGTTACCGCCTACATTCCGGGTATTGGTCATAATTTGCAAGAACACTCCGTTGTTTTAGTGCGAGGCGGTCGAGTAAAAGATTTGCCTGGCGTGCGTTATCATATTGTGCGTGGAGTTTTGGATGCGGTGGGTGTAGAAAATCGTCGGCAGCAACGTTCTAAATACGGAGCTAAAAAGCCGCAATAAAATTTATGCGCAAGAAACATCGTCAAAAAAGAACCATCGAAGAAGATCTAATTTATAACCGAGTTGAATGTACCCGATTTATTAATTATCTAATGCAACGCGGCCAAAAAGCAACGGCTGAAAAAAATTTTTATAAAGCGATGGAAATCATTAAAGAAAAAACCAAAAAAGATCCAATGGAAGTTTTTGATGCTGCCTTGAAAAATGTAGCGCCTATCGTAGAGGTAAAATCTCGTCGAATCGGCGGTGCCAATTATCAAATTCCTCAAGAAGTAAAACCAGATCGACAGCTAACCTTGGCTTGCCGTTGGATTATTCAAGCAGTAAGAAGTCGAAGGGGCAAACCATTTTATGAAAAATTAGCGGAAGAAATTATTGCCGCTAGTAATAATGAAGGAGCAGCTATTAAAAAGAAACAGGATACGCATCGAATTGCCGAAGCTAATCGTGCCTTTGCTCGATTTTCCTGGTAATTATTGGTTTTAACGAGGATAAAAAAATAATCTAGACTTTGTAATTTAAATATTTAGTCGTTCAAATTATTATTTTGAGTGCTTGTTTGTTTGCGAGCATTCTGATTCTAAGATTTGAATTTTTAATTATATGCGAGAATATTCAATTGAAAAAACAAGGGATATTGGGATTATTGCTCACATTGACGCCGGAAAAACTACGGTGAGTGAGCGTATTTTATATTATACTGGTATTTCTCATAAAATTGGCGAAGTTCATGAAGGTGAAGCAATCATGGATTGGATGGAGCAAGAAAGAGAAAGAGGAATAACTATTACTTCAGCGGCTACAACGTGTTTTTGGACTCAAACATACAAAACGCCTGAGGAAAGAGCAAAAAAAGAATTTCGGATTAATTTAATTGATACGCCAGGGCACATTGATTTTACGGTTGAGGTTCAGCGTTCATTGAGGGTTTTGGATGGAGCGGTTGTGGTTTTTGATGGCGTAGCAGGAGTAGAGCCGCAATCAGAAACTGTTTGGCATCAAGCTGATAAATTTAAAGTGCCCCGCATTTGTTTTATAAATAAATTAGATCGAATGGGCGCAAGCTTTGTTAATTCTTTAGCTTCTATTCGCGAGCGGTTGAATCCGAATGCCATGCCGGTTCAATTAAATATTGGTTTGGAATCTAGTTTTGAAGGTGTTATTGATTTGCTTCAAATGAAAGCCTTTACGTTTAGCGGAGATAAGGGGGAAATTATTAACGAGATACCCATTCCTCAAAATTTATTAGCCGAAGCAGAAAAATATCGTCATGAATTAGTAGAAAAAATTGTAGAAACAGACGATGCGCTCACCAATCGTTATTTAGAAGGAGAGGAAATTGGTATTGAGGAACTACGAAAAGCACTTCGCAAAGCAACAATTGAAAGTAAAATTGTACCGGTTTTTTGTGGTTCGGCCTTAAGAAATAAAGGAGTTCAATTTTTATTGGATGGTGTAGTTGATTATTTACCATCGCCAGCTGATTTGCCGCCAGTGAAAGGATTTGATCCTAAAACTGGAACAGAAATTCTTCGTCAGGCAAGCGATGACGAGCCATTTACTGCTTTGGCCTTTAAAATTGCAACCGATCCTTTTATAGGAAATCTTGCTTATTTCCGTGTTTACTCAGGGACGCTCAAGCGAGGCAGTTATATTTTAAATGCAACTAAAAATCAAAAAGAAAGAGCTGGTCGAATTGTCCGGATGCATTCAAATCATCGAGAAGAAGTTGAAGAAGTTTTTGCGGGTGATATTGCTGCTCTTGTTGGTTTGAAATCCACCACAACAGGTGATACGCTTTGCGATGAGAGGCATCCTATAATTTTGGAGAAAATTGAATTTCCTGAACCCGTTATTTCAATGCGCATTGAACCGAAAACCAAAGCCGATCAAGAAAAAATGAGTTTGGCTTTAAGAAAATTATCTGATGAAGATCCTACTTTTCAGGTTCACTCTGATCAAGAAACTGGCGAAACTATTATTGCGGGTATGGGAGAATTGCATCTAGATGTTCTAGTGGATCGTTTGCGACGCGAATTTAAAGTAGAAGCTGATACTGGAAGACCTCAAGTGGCTTATAAAGAGACTATTAAAAGCACAGCTGAAGCCGAAGGAAAATATATTCGTCAAAGTGGTGGTCGTGGGCAATACGGTCATGTTTGGTTAAGAGTAGAGCCATTGGAACGAGGTAAAAATTTTGAATTTGTAGATGAAATTCGTAGTGGTGCTATTCCTCAAGAATTTATTCCGGCTGTTGAAAAGGGAGTCAGAGAAGCAGTTCAGAAAGGTGTTTTGGCAGGTTATCCTTTGCAAGATATTCGCGTTACATTATTTGATGGATCTTTTCATGAAGTGGATTCGTCGGAGTTTGCTTTTAAGATTGCTGCTTCGATGGCCTTGCAAGAAGCCGTGAAGAAAGCTAATCCAATTTTGTTAGAACCAATTATGAAGATTCAGGTAATTGTGCCGGCTAAATTTTTAGGAGAAGTGACGGGCGATTTAAATTCTCGGCGAGCTCGTATAGAGCAAATTAGCGATCGTTTAGATAGCAAAATTATTGATGCAAAAGTACCTTTAGCGGAAATGTTTGGTTATGTGACAAATCTACGTTCTTTAACCGAAGGACGTGGCTTTATGACAATGGAGTTTGATCACTATGAAGAAGTGCCAAAAAATATTACGGAACAAATTATTGCTGGCCGTAAGTAGGTTTTCTCCAAGATAAATTTTGGGGCCACTTGGAGAAAGCCAAGTGGCTCGTTTTTTGAAATAATCAATTGGAAAAGAGAGGGGCAGTGAAAAATTTCTTTGAAATTTTTCACTGCCCCTCTCTCCAGCTCATGAGTTAGCTCATGAGCTAACTCATGAGCTGGACATCATTCCTGTCTAAATTAGCAGAACCTTTTATATTAATCGATCATCTTGCAAAAACACTCCCAAATTTTTATAATAAAAATACCACTTTTATGATGTCCTTATTAGAAATCGAGAAAAAAATTTTAAATTTTTGGAAAGAAAATAAAATTTTTGAGAAATCACTTCAAAAAGAAGCGCCAAAAGGCGACTATGTTTTTTATGATGGTCCGCCTTTTGCTACTGGCACTCCTCATTATGGTCATCTTGTAGCCAGTTTAATGAAAGATATCGTGCCGCGTTATCAAACGATGCGAGGTTATCGTGTGGAAAGGAAATGGGGTTGGGATTGTCATGGCATGCCGATTGAAAATATTGTTGAAGAAAAATTAGGTTTAAAAACAAAAAAGGATATTGAAAAAATTGGCATTGATAAATTTAATGAGCTTTGTCGTCAAAATGTTTTGCTTTATGTTGATGAATGGCGTAAGGTCATTGAACGTTGGGGCCGCTGGGTAGATATGGATCATGCTTACAGAACTATGGATCTTGCTTATATGGAAAGCGTCTGGTGGGTATTTAAGGAATTATGGGATAAAAAATTAATTTATGAAGGTTATAAGGCAATGCATATTTGTCCGCGTTGCGAAACGACGCTTTCTCAATATGAAGTAAGCGAAGGTTATAAAGATGTGATTGATTTGGCAGTAACAGCGAAATTTGAATTAGCCGATGAACCAAATGTTTATATTTTGGCGTGGACGACGACGCCGTGGACTTTAATTGGCAATGTTGCTTTGGCAATAGGCGAAAATATTGAATATGTAAAATTTCGTCTGTCAAATCATCCGGATAAATTAGATGGAGTTTATATTGCTTCTAAAAATTATTTTGAAAAATATCAAAAGTTCATTGCTGAAAATCCAAATTTAGCTTCAGTAAAATTAGAGCTAATAGAACAAATCGCTGCGTCAAAATTAGTAGGCCGACGTTATCAGCCGCTATTTGATTACTACTTAAATAAGCCATTAGAGCATAAAGAAAATCTCTATACTATTCAGCCAGCTAATTTTGTGACTATTGAAGATGGAACAGGAGTTGTGCATATTGCGCCGGCTTTTGGCGAAGAAGATATGGCTTTGGGATTAGAAAAGAAGTTGCCGTTTATTCAGCATGTCGGAATGGATGGTCGTTTTAAAGAAGAAGTGAAAGACTTTGCAGGTTTGGATGTAAAACCAAGAGAAGCACCCACTTTTACTGATGAAAAAGTCGTTGATTTTCTAAAAAAGAAAAATCTTATTTTTGAAGTGGAACCTTATACACATAGTTATCCTTATTGCTGGCGTTGTTATTCACCACTTCTAAACTATGCTACTTCTTCACTTTTTGTTAATGTTACAGCTTTGAAAAACCGACTTCTAAAAAATGCAGAATTTATTAATTGGGTGCCGGCTCATATTAAAGAAGGGCGATTTGGCAAATGGCTTGAAGGCGCGCGGGATTGGGCAATTTCACGTCAACGTTATTGGGGTTCTGTGATTCCTTTATGGGTTTGTGATCAATGTGGTGAAAAAAAAGTTATTGGATCAGTAAAAGAGTTAGAAGATTTAACAGGAGAAAAAATAGAAGACCTGCACAAGCATTTTATTGATAAGCTGCAATTTCAATGCGAGAAGTGTGGCGGCACAATGAAAAGAATTCCCGATGTTTTGGATTGTTGGTTTGAATCTGGTTCAATGCCTTACGCTCAATTGCACTATCCTTTTGAAAATAAAGAAAAATTTGAGAAAAATTTTCCCGCTGAATTTATTGCTGAGGGCGTTGATCAAACAAGGGCATGGTTTTATTATTTGCATGTTTTAGCCACAGCTTTAAAGGATAAGTCCGCTTTCAAAAATGTTGTTGTAAATGGAATTGTTTTGGCAGAAGATGGTAAAAAAATGTCAAAGCATTTAAAAAATTATACTGATCCCTTAGAAGTAATGGAAAAATATGGAGCCGATCCGATGCGTTATTATTTAGCAACCTCCCAAGTTATGGAAGCAGAAGATTTATGCTTTTCTGAAAAGGGTGTGGAGGAAGTTTTAAAAAAAGTAATTTTTATTCTTTTAAATGTTTTAAGTTTTTACAATCTTTATGCAAAACAGCAAAAGATTTTATTGATACCACATTTCAATAATGTTTTGGATAGCTGGATTGTATCACGACTTGAATCTTTAAAAGAAGAAATGACGGAGCAATATGAACAATACAATTTGGCGAAAGCCAATCGCCCTATCGCTGAATTTATTGATGATTTATCTACTTGGTATGTAAGGCGATCCAGAGAACGATTTAAGAATGGCGACGAAGAAGCTAAAGAGGTTTTAGGATATGTGCTTTTGGAATTAGCTAAAGTTATTGCGCCAGTGATGCCTTTTGTAGCCGAATATATTTATAAAGAAATTGGCGGCAGCAAAGAGTCGGTCCATTTAGAAGATTGGCCAACAGTAAATAAAAATCTTATTAATCCAGAGGTTTTGGAAAAGATGAAGCAAACGCGCAAGGCAGTAGAAATTGGTTTAGCCTTACGCTCGGAACATCAAATAAAAATTCGCCAGCCCTTAAAACTTATTCAATTTAGTGACGAAGAAATGTTTAATAATTTGTATGAGGATATAGTAAAAGAAGAATTAAATGTTAAAGAAATAGCCCTTGGAGATAAAGATTGGTTAGATACGGAAATTACGCCTGAATTAGAGGAAGAGGGCATGTTGCGAGAATTAACGCGAAGTATTAATCAGCTCCGCAAAGAAAAGGGCTTAAAAATTGATGAGAAAAATGTTATTCTAGAATATGAGACAGAAGATATAAATTTAAAGAATCTTATTGAGAAATCAGAGGCAGATTTAAAAAAAAGTTGCCTATTAAAAACAATTGAATCAACAACAGGACTGACAACGTTTAAAGAATTAGAAATTAATGGGCAAAAAATTAAATTGAATTTAAAATAGAAAGATTAATTAAAAAAACTTTTATGACTGTTAAAGAAGAAAAAATTATTCATAAAAAAATAACTAAAAGGAGCGAAGATTATTCGCAGTGGTATTTAGATGTGATTGATGCAGCAGAATTAGCTGAGTATGGGCCAGTAAAAGGTTGCATGGTGATTCGGCCTTATGGTTATGCAATTTGGGAGCGCATTCAAAGCATTTTGGATCAGCGATTTAAAGAAACCGGTGTGCAAAATGCCTATTTCCCTTTATTTATTCCTGAGCGTCTTTTGGAAAGAGAAAAGGATCATGTCAAAGGATTTGCGCCAGAGGTGGCGGTTGTGACTCATGCCGGCGGCAAAAAGTTAGCCGAACCGTTGGTAATTCGGCCGACCTCAGAAACAGTAATGTATGAAGTTTTTGCTCGCTGGATTCATTCTTATCGTGATCTCCCTTTGCTTATCAATCAATGGGTTAATGTAGTAAGATGGGAAATGCGGCCGCGATTATTTTTAAGAACAGTAGAATTTTTATGGCAGGAAGGTCATACAGTTCATGCTACTGAAACGGAAGCAGATGAACGAGCGCGATTGATGCTCCGGATTTATAAAGATTTTGCAGAAGATATTATGGCCATTCCAGTGGTTGATGGAGTCAAGCCGGATTTAGAAAAATTTGCTGGAGCCCAAAACACCTATACTGTAGAAGCAATGATGCAAGATGGTAAATCATTGCAATTCGCTACGTCACATAATTTGGGGCAAAATTTTTCTAAAGTTTTCAATATTAAATTTTTTGATAAAGATACTAAAGAATATTATGCTTGGCAAACAAGTTGGGGATTAAGTACACGAACAATTGGCGGATTAATTATGACTCATGGCGATGATAACGGACTGGTTTTGCCACCGAAGATTGCGCCTATAGAGGTTGTTTTGACTACTATTGAAACCGGTCAACGTGATGCTAGTCTCAAACAAAAAGCCGAAGAAATCAGCGGCATTTTAAAAACTAAAAATATTCGTTCGCAGGTTGATAGTAGAGATTTGAGACCGGGCGAAAAATTTTATGAATGGGAGAAAAAAGGCGTGCCTCTCAGAATTGAAGTGGGAACCAAAGAAATGAAAGAGGATGTTTTTACAGTAGCACGACGTGATACCGGAGAAAAAATAAAAATTCCCTTTAATCAATTAGCCAATGAAATAGAAAAAACTTTAGAATCTATTCAAAATAATCTTTTCGAAAAAGCTTTAGCAATGCGGCAGTCTCGTACTAAAATTGTAGATAA
>DAOSMC010000002.1:42959-44197 GCA_035369485.1 Minisyncoccota bacterium
TGGGGCACGCGCGGACATATATTATTTTTGATGTCATTGTTAAATATTTGCGTTCTCGAGGCTATGATGTATTTTATCTTCAAAACATTACGGATGTTGATGACAAAATTATAAAACGGGCAGCGGAAGAAAAAGTGTCTTGGCAAAAAATTGCTTCGAAATACGAAAAACTATTTTACCAATCGATGCGAGCGCTTAAAGTTACTGCTGTGAGTCAGTATGCGAGAGCAACAGATTATATTCCTGAAATTATTAGCCAAGTAGAAAGGTTGCTGGATAAAGGTTATGCTTATTTTTTGGAGGATGGTATTTACTACGACATTTCAAAGTTTAAAGATTACGGTAAATTAGCTAAAAGAACAAGAAAGCAGGCTGAAGATGGCGTTTCGCGGATTGATGATGCTATTGGTAAGCGAAATAAGGGAGATTTTTGTTTATGGAAAAAATCAAAACCGGGGGAACCGCGGTGGAATAGCCCTTGGTTTTTTGGTCGGCCCGGCTGGCACATTGAGGATACCGCCATTGCGGAAAAATATTTTGGCCCGCAATATGATATTCATGGAGGTGGCCGTGATTTAATTTTTCCTCATCATGAAGCCGAAATTGCCCAAATGGAAGCAATTTCTGGCAAAAAACCATTTGTGAAATACTGGCTTCATACCGGTTTTTTGACCATTAACAAGGAAAAAATGTCCAAGTCTCTCAAAAACTTCACTAGTGTTGATGCTTTTTTAAAGAATACAGAAGATGGGGCGCGTGTTTTACGTTTGATGATTATTAAAAATCATTATCGGTCACCGATTGAGTTTAATGAAAAAATTGTAGAACAAGCCAAAAGAGAAATTAGATCTTTCGATGAGTTTATTGAACGTCTGAAAATAGTAGAAGACAAGAAACAAAAAAATCATTTGAAAATAGAACAATTTCAAAAAGCATTTGAACAGGCGATGGATGATGATTTTAATACGCCTAAAGCATTGGGAGTCATTTTTACCTTAATAAAACAGGCAAATATTTTGATTAATAAAAATGAATTGAGCAAAGACGATATCAAAAATATGATGACTTTTTTAGGAGACGTTGATAAAAGTTTCGGATTTATTTTTAGAAAAAGAAAAAGAAAATATATTCCGTTAACGGTTGAGGCATTGTTAAAAGAGCGTGAGCAATATCGTCAGGCTAACAATTTCGATAAAGCCGATGAATTGCGTGCGGAAATTAAAAAACTCGGATATACG
>DAOSMC010000003.1:0-41821 GCA_035369485.1 Minisyncoccota bacterium
GCGGAAGGGGTGGGATTCGAACCCACGAGCCCTCTTACGAAGGCACGACTTTCCAGATCGTTCCGTTAAACCACTCCGGCACCCTTCCAAAATAAATTTTTAATTAATTTGCTCTTTTTCTTTTTTAGACTGATATTTTTGACCAATCAATTTATCACGCATCATAGCATAGAAATTGGAACCACCATCTTTTAAAATTACCTCAGAAATTTCTTTAACATTTTTTCCCTCTTTTTCCATCTTCTTAATTAATTCATCAACATATTTCTCTTGTGCTATTTTTAGCTCCTCTTCTGTTAAAGTTCCTTTCTGAAATTTATCAAACAACTCCAATTCTTCATCAATCATTTCGTCTAAATGAATAAAATCGGAATGCGGGTCGCTTTGCTGATTTTCAAGCCAACGAGCAAAATTTCTTAATTGCTCAACCTGCTCTGCTAAATCCTCTCTTTGAGCCGCTTCTGCGTCTGATTTTTGTTTTTCTACTGGTATTCTTGGCTCAATTTCTGGCATAAGTTTTTATTTAAACCGACATTTCTCGTAAAGCTTTTACCCTATCTTCGATAGGTGGGTGAGTCATAAATAATTTTACTAACCATGATTGACTTTGCTTGCCTTTAAAAGGATTAGCAATGTATAAATGGGCAGTGGCATTGGAAGTATAACGCATCGGGGTTGGATCAGTCGCAATTTTTTCTAATGCCCGAGCTAATCCTTCAGGATAACGAGTTAAAAGTGCACTTGAGGCATCAGCTAAAAATTCTCTTTTCCGCGAAATAGCTAGTTGGATTAATTGAGCAATCAAAGGCGAAAGAATAATAAAAACCACTCCAATAAGCATTATAATTGCCGACAATAAACCACCTCCTCTATCATCGTTTTTTCTTCCGCCACCCCAAAAACTCACTCTTACAAAAACATCAGCCAAAATAGAAATTAATCCCACCAAAACAACCACCACAGTTTGAATAAGAATATCCCGATTGCCAATATGCGATAATTCATGGCCAATTACACCCTCCAATTCCGAACGATCTAATTTTTGAAGCAATCCTTCAGTAATCGCAATAGCAGCATTTTTGGGATTTCGACCAGTAGCAAAAGCGTTAGGTGCCATTTCGGGCAAAATATAGATTTTCGGCATCGGCAGACCAGCGGTAATACAAAGATTTTCAACAATACGGTATAACTCTGGATTTTCTTCAAAAGTCACAGGTTTAGCATGAGTCATGCCCAAAACGATCTTATCAGAATAAAAATAGCTAATGAAATTCATTATGAGGCTAAAAGCCAAAGCATAATAAAAAATTGAAGGTGAATTGAAATAATAACTTAGAAACCAACCAATGGCTATAATAATAATCAAAAACAAACCCATCAATAACCAAGTTTTGCGAATATTTTGGCTTTTGAAAGTATATAAATTGGCCATAATGAACTAGAATTGCACTTTGATCGGTTCTTTCTCCGTTTCTTCTGCTTCAAAAAATTCTGCTGGTTGAAATTTAAACATTTTAGCTATGATATTTGAAGGAAAAGATTCGATTTTGGTATTTAGATCTAAAACAACGCTATTATAAAAACGTCGTGCTGCCTGAATTTTATTTTCGGTATCAGCCAGTTCTCTTTGAAGATCAAGAAAATTGGCATTCGCTTTAAGTTCAGGATAGTTTTCAGCTACCGCAAAAAGTGTTTTTAACGTATTAGAAAGGGCCTCTTCTGCTTTGGCTTTTTCTTGAAGTCCTTCGGCGGCAATAGCACGAGCGCGAGCAGCCGTAACATTTTCAAAAACTTGTTTCTCGTGGGCTGCGTATCCTTTAACCGTTTCAATAACATTAGGGATTAAATCGTAACGACGTTTAAGTTGGACTTCTATATCCGACGCCGCTTCTTTAACTCGATTTCTTAAACGAATAAAAGCGTTGTAAGTGAAAATCGGATAAAGAATAATAATAGCAACTAAAATAATGATTATCCACGTAAGCATATTAATTTGAAATTAAGCGACTATAACTGAATTATAACGCAAAAATATAAATTTAGCAAATAAAAGTTAAACTTCAAGCTCTAGATAATCAAATGGTTCTCCAAAATCATGCCAATTTTCTATCGTTCTTAATTTCTTTGCTCCTCGACGCTGCATAATTTCAGAAAGTCCATTGGTAACCCGCACGTGAGCTGATATTTTTTTATATCCCTTTTGTTTTGCTTCTTCCTTTAAAGCATGAAGCATTTCAATAAAACCTTCTATGTTTCTAGCTGCTGGATCAGTCGCAATTGATTCAACATACAAAACATCTTTTTCTGGTTTTAATCCATTATCATAATCAGATAACTCCTTATAGGCGGCAACTAACGGTTTAGAAGAAAGATATGAAACAATATTGCCCTTTTTATCACGCGCAATTAATTGAACTCCGTCTTTGTTTTGAATGGTTTCTTTTAGATCTTCGAGATCTGATTGCATTTCTTCTGGAAAACTAGCTGTTTCTATTTTTAAAATATCTTCTAGAATGCTTTGATTAATCTCTTTTATCATTTCAATACGATATTGTTTTTTTACCAACTTCTTCTTTTGTCTTTCTTTTAATATCCCACGCCTTCTTATGACCAAGTGTTTCTAGATAATATTCATCATCATTAAAATAGCCACCTAATTTTTGAATAGGCGGAAGAGGGGTTGTTTTTAAATCTTCTGTTTCAACATCATTAGTACCAACTTCACCTAAAACTACTTTGGAGATATGACAGGATTCAGCATAACGATTGAGGAATTGAAACATTGATTCGCGAATGGCCCGATTAACATTGTGACCAGCAGGATAATGATTATTAACCTCAAAATTATCAGCAACGAGGACGGGTCGTTCATTCTCATCTAAAGTGACGAAAATCCAAGTTTGAGCAACAACATCACCAGTATCTGGATCAACAATCTCAGCTACATTAATCCCTTGATCAATGAGATATTGGAAAATGGTTTCGGGATGAAGCGTGGGATAGGCGTTAGCTCCGGGTGGAGCTTCTTTAACACCTACAGCAATACAGCAATGAGTATAATTACCTTGAAAGAGATCTTTATGAGGATCTCGATCCCAAAGTTTTACAAAGAATTCCTTTTTATTGGTCTGCTCTTTTTGTTGTTGGGTCGTTAGGACTCTAATGGTTTCAATTAAATGATTAAAAGATTCTAGTGCTTTGGGGTGAAGGGTATAGTTGGGATTTTTATTTTGAAGATAATGAAGGCTTTTGGCATAGGTTGGTAAAAGTTGTTCGATCCAATGGGGATCATCAAGATTAATTTTAGAGGGATCAAATTCTTTTTTCTTTTGATTGAGTTGAGCGAGGTCTTTAGCTAAAGAGGATTTGAGTTGGGGTTCATATTCATTAATATCAGATTGCCACGCTTTAAAGCGGTTTTCAAATTGACGAAAAAGAGCTTCTCGATCCATTTTATTGACTGTCCCCACTTCCATCATTACCATTTCTTTAAAATGGAGCCAATCTTCCCAGGAAATGCCATTTTGCTGAAAGAGTTGGGCTACTTTTTGATTGTGCTGGGCTATTGCTTGACCAATTTCATCTTCTTGATTGAGATTGGTGATAAAATCATCAAACCGGTTCTCAAAAACGGATTTGAGAAAATGATCGCACATTTCTTGAATGTCCGGAGATTCTTTTTTAAGAAATTCTTGATTAGTAATAAGGTTAGCAATATATTTAATCTTCCACTGAGTAAGATCTTGATCTGTAATTTCAACTTGAATCTGAATACTTTCCGCTAATTTCTTTAAGAGTGTTTTGTTAAGGAGTGTCTTTAATTCCGAGAAGTCTTTGCCAAGATTTTTCTGAAGAAGATCTTGAAAAAGTTGAGGATTATCTAAAGAGAGATAAGCAGCGGCAATCTCTAAAAGATCGGAAAAATTGTAGCCATCAAGTTTTTGATTGGATTGGAGATATTCTTTAATGGATTGTGTCAGTGCTGGATGAATTAAAACAGGTTCAAAAACCTGAAGATAGCTTTCAGTGAAGGATAAACCACGCAACAGATGATTCTTTAAAAGTTGAGTAGAAAGATTGAGATCAATTAATTGAAGACGGGCAATATCGTAATTGTATTGTTTAAAGAAATCTTCGGGGTTTTGCCATTTTTTGGATTCTCTTATTTCGCTATTGATCTTAAAGGCATAAGATTTAATAAAACGATATTGAGGAAGATAAACTTTAATGAATTGAGCTGGATCTTCTTTGTGTTCAAGGAGATTAGCAAGTAAAACATAACAATAGTTTAAATCATCTTCTTTTAGTTGATAATCATTAATTAAAACAGCATCTATTTTTTTAAAAAAGTCATAATTGAAATGAGAGGCTAGTTCTCCTAAGGATCCAGCCACTGCCAATCTAACATTTGAATTTTCATCATTTAACCCTCGTTCATAAAAAGCAATAGCTTTATCTGGAGCGACCTGAGCTAGTTCTCTTAATGATTCGACCGTGGCTTCTCTGACAGTCCAATCTTTATCATTAAATCCTTTTTCATAAAAAGAAATAGCTTTGTCTGGAGCAACTTGAGCTAATTCCCATAAGGATTCGGCTGCCTCTATTCTAACAGCTGGATTTTTATCATTAAATCCTTTTTCATAAAAAGGAAGAGCTTTGTCTAGAGCTGCTTGAGCTAATGTCCCTAAGGATTGGGCTGCCTTTATTCTGACAAATGGATCTTCATCATTAAAGCATCGTTCATAAAAAGAAGTAGCTTTATCTGGAGCGACTTGAGCTAGTTCTCTTAATGATTCGGCTGCGCCTATTCTAACGTCTAAGTCTGTATCATTAAAGCATCGCTCATAAAAAGGAGTAGCTTTATCTGGAGCGACTTGAGCTAAGGCGCCTAAAGATTCGGCTGTGGCTTTTCTAACATTCTCGTCTTCACTTTGAAAACCTCGTTCATAAAAAGCAAGGGCTTTGTCTGGAGCGACTTGAGCTAATTTTCCTAATGATTTAGCTGCCATTACTCTAACAGCTGGATTTTTATCATTAAATCCTTTTTCATAAAAAGAAATGACTTTGTCTGGAACGATTTGAGCTAGTTCTCCCAAGGATCGGACTGTCACTACTTTAACATCAGAATCTTTATCATTAAAGCATTGCTCATAGAAAGCAAGGGCTTTTTCTGGAGCCACTTGAGCTAGCGATCCTAAAGATCCGACTGCCTCTACTCTAACGTCTGGATCTTTATTATTGAAGCATCGTTCATAAAAAGGAATGGCTTTGTCTGGAGCGATTTGAGCTAATTTTCCTAAGGATTCGGCTGCCACTAATCTGACATACTGATTTTCATCATTAAATCCTTTTTCATAAAAAAGAAGGGCTTTGTCTGGAGCGACTTGAGCTAATTTTCCTAAGGATCGAGCTGCACTTGCCCTGACATATGAATCTTTATTATTAAATCCTTTTTCATAAAAAGGAAGGGCTTTGTCTGGAGCTACTTGAAGTAATTCTTCTAAGGATCGACCTGCCCCTACTCTGACATATGAATTATTATCATTAAAGCATCGCTCATAAAAAGGAGTAGCTTTATCTGGAGCGACTTGAGCTAAGGCGCCTAAAGATTCGGCTGTGGCTTTTCTAACATTCTCGTCTTCACTTTGAAAACCTCGTTCATAAAAAGCAAGGGCTTTGTCTGGAACGACTTGAGCTAAGGCGCCTAAGGTTTGGGCTGTGGCTTCTCTAACATGATCATCTTTACTTTGAAAACCTCGTTTATAGAATGGAAGAGCTTTGTCTGGAGCTACTTGAGCTAAGGCGCCTAAGGTTTGGGCTGTGGCTTCTCTAACATGATCATCTTTACTTTGAAAACCTCGTTTATAGAATGGAAGAGCTTTGTCTGGAGCTACTTGAGCTAAGGCGCCTAAGGATTCGGCTGTGGCTTTTCTAACAAGCCAATCTTCATCTTGAAATCCTTGTTCATAAAAAGCAAAGGCTTTGTCTGGAACGACTTGAGCTAAGGCGCCTAAGGATCGAACTGTGATATATCTAACATCGCCATATTTGCTTTGAAAACCTTGTTCATAAAGCATTACCGTTTTTAAACCATTAATAATCTCTTGTTTCTTTTTTTCTTTCAGCTCTTTTAATTCTTTAAGTTTTAATTCATCTTTATTAGCAATTGATTTAATGGCTTCATAAAAAAGCTGATCTTCTTCATCTTTTGAAATTCTTCTTTTTAAGAGTTCACCTTCGAACTGCCATGGTTCTTTGCCTGGTTGAAGTTGAGCAAATTTTAACTGCAAATCAACTGGAAGAATTTTTCTTAATTCTTCCCTTTTTTCTTCTCTTTCTTTGATTTGCTCTGGTGTACGATTAATTTTTGGCCTTTCTTGAGACATATATATATTATAACATATTTAGATGATGGAATCAAGATTCACGCCATTCCTTAATTTTTTGATGATGGCCGGAAAGAAGAATTTTAGGAACGCGCCAAGCAATTTTTTTATTTTTGGGATTAGGATAAAAAACCTCTGGGCGTGTATACACAGGATAACTACCTTTTATTTCTTCAAGTGATTCGTATTTGCCTAAAACGCCGGGGATTAACCGTGAAACTGCATCTACCACAATCATTGCGGGAATTTCTCCACCGCTTAAAATATAATCACCAACAGAAATTTCTTCATCAGCAATATATTTTGCTATTCTTTCATCAATGCCTTCGTAGTGGCCACAGATTAAAATTAAATTTTCATAGTGCCTTAAGCGTTTCGCCATTTCCTGATTAAACTTTTCCCCTTTCAAAGAAAAAAGAATAATACGAGTTTTTTGTTTTTTTGATTTGATATATCTCTTTTTAATAAATTGCACTGCTTTATAAATTGGATCAATTTTCAAAACCATTCCCGGCCCTCCACCATATGGTCTATCATCAACTTTTTTATGTTTATCAATGCTAAAATCGCGTGGATTAATAATTTTTATATTAATAATCCCCTTCTTCTGAGCACGTTTTAAAATAGAGATGTTAAAATAACTAAAAGCCTCAGGAAAAAGTGAAATAATATTAAAATTGATAATTTTTTGCTTATTTAGTTTTTTGCTTGATACCTTCATCTTGTTTATTGTAATATCTTTTTTTTAGAAAATGAACCCCTTTTAAGGGGTTCATTTTCTTATTGATACTAATTAATAAAGATTGGGAGACTAGTTAAAAATTTTCTAGACTTTCGACTTCTTTATCAACCGAACTATCTGTTTTTCTCGAAGAACCTTCTGGCTCTTCAATTTTTAAGTTCACTCGAGCGTTGTGGCGAAGACCGATAAGTCTAGTTAAAGATCGAATGGCTCTTACGGTTGAGCCTTGTCGACCAATAATTCGGCCCATATCCTTTGGATTTACTTTGAGAGTCAAAAGCACTCCCATTTCATCAATTGTCCGCGTAACTTTAACATCCTCAGGATAATCAACAAGTGCTTTAATGATATACTCGAGAAACTCTTGATCTTTTGGAATTTGATTATTCATGATACTCAGAACAGCGTTTCTTTAAGTCGACCTTTGCTGGATATTTTATATTATAAAGAATGAAAAAAGTAAGTCAAGAATGATATATACTACAATTTCATTTAATATTCCTGGGACGGAGGGTTTTGAAAAAACGCTGTATTTCTTAATGATCTTGCTAATTAATTTTAGCTAAAGTAAAATATATAAATGGCTTTAAAAAATTTAGCTTATGATATTAATTATTGGCTTAAGAAACAAGGGAACTGAATTTCAAAACACCCGTCATAATATTGGCGCTGAAATAATAATGCGCTTTGGGGAAAATAACCACTTCCAAAAATTTAAATTGGAAAAGCGACTGCAATCTCTCATCTCTAAAAACGAGGAAATAATTTTGGCTATCCCCCAATGCTTTATGAATGAATCGGGAATAATAGTAAAAAAATTGGTAGCTTATTTTGAAATTCCATTAGAAAATATATTGGTTGTTCATGATGATACCGATATTCGATTAGGCAAATTTAAAATTCAAAAAAATAGAGGGGCGGCTGGTCATAAGGGTTTGGAATCGATTATTGCTAATTTAAAATCAAAAGGCTTCTGGCGTTTACGAATCGGTATCCGCTCAGAAAAATTAATTTCCCAAAAGGCTGAAGATATTGTTCTAAAAAAATTCAGTCAAGAAGAACAACAAATACTTAAAAAAATTGAACCAGAAATTTTTGAAACCATTAATCAATGGATCAAAGAAGTCGCCCTGTAAGAGTGGATATCTTGTTAATTCTCTTTTTGATTAAGATCGTTTAAAATTGAACTATGACTCCATCAGCCAACAAAGAATATATCAATAAAAAATTACCTCCTCAAAACATTGAAGCCGAGCAATCTATTTTAGGTTGTTTAATGATCGATAAAGAAGCCATTACAAAAGTAGCTGATTTTTTAACTCCTGATGATTTTTATCGTTCGGCTCATCAAAAAATATACGCTGCTATTTTAGATCTTTATAGCAAACACGAGCCAATTGATATTGTCAGCGTTACTAATCGATTAAAAGAAAAAAAACAACTAAACGAGGTGGGCGGAGCAAGTTATTTGGCTTCTTTAATTAATATGGTACCAACAAGCAGCCACGTAGTAATGTATGCTAAAATCGTCCAGCAAAAACGAATTCTGCGAGATTTAATTAGTGCCGCATATGAAATTGGCGAAATGGCTTGGGGAGAAGACAAAGACGTTGATATTCTCCTTGATGAATCAGAACAAAAACTCTTCCAAATTACTCAAAAATCATTACGTCAGGAATTTTTGCCGTTAAAACCCATGCTGACAAAGGCTTTCGAACGAATTGAAATGCTTCAACAAGGAGGAAAGCAGTTTTCCGGCATTCCCACTGGTTTTGCCGAATTAGACAAAAAACTATTTGGACTTCAACCATCTGATTTAATTATTTTAGCAGCGCGGCCTTCTTTAGGAAAAACGTCATTAGCTCTAGATATTGCTCGCCATGCTGCAGTTAAAGAAAAGAAAAGCGTTGGTATTTTTAGCTTGGAAATGTCTAAAGAGCAAGTTGTTGATCGCTTGATTAGTGCTGAATCAGGCATTGAACTTTGGCGCATTCGGACAGGAAAACTAAATCCTGAACATTTCGAAATTTTGCAACAGGGTCTTGATCGACTTTCTCAAGCGCCTATTTATATTGATGATAATTCTTCGCCTAATATTATGCAAATTCGAACGATGGCTAGACGCCTTCAGGCAGAGAAAGGACTAGATTTAATTATTATTGACTATTTGCAACTTATTGTGCCGCGGGAAAATTATAATGGCAGTATGGTGCAACAAATTACGGAAATTTCCAGAGGATTAAAAGCGCTCGCGCGAGAATTACAAATCCCCATTCTAGCCGTTTCGCAACTTTCTCGCGCCGTCGAACAACGAGATCATAAAATTCCCAAATTATCTGACCTGCGTGAATCTGGATCTATTGAACAAGACGCCGATGTTGTTCTCTTTATATATCGCAAAGATCGCGATCAGCCCGAATCTGATCTTACCGAAGAAGAAAAAAACACAGCCGAAATTATTATTGCTAAACACCGCAATGGACCACTGGGAACAATAAAAATTAAATTTATCCCTGAATTAACTACTTTTCGTAATATTGATGCCACTTTTGGTGAAGAAAATAATGAAGGGGCGGATTTTGGTTGGTCTATTCTAGAATAATATTATGTATCCTGATTCAATTAAAAATTTAGCAGATGTTCTTGCGCGTCTTCCTTCGATGGGAAAAAGACAATCTTTAAGATTGGTTTTTTATTTGATTCGTAACCAAGAAATACGAAGAAGACTTCTAATTCAATTAAATGAGCTAGAGGAAAAAATAAAAATATGCGAGCAATGCGCTCTTCCTTTTGAAGGAGCGGGACAATTATGTAATATCTGCAATAATTCCTCACGCGCACAAAACATCATTGCTATTGTTGAAAAAGAAATTGATGTTTTTTCTATAGAACAAACCAACTCATTTAAAGGGACTTATCATATTCTTGGCCATTTAATTGATCCCTCAAATATTAATAGTTATAATACCTTGCGGCTGGATCAACTAGAAAAACGAATCAGAAGACTGCCCCAACAAATTGCTGATGAAATTATTATTGCCATTAGCCCCACCACCGAAGGCGATTTAACAGCTATGTATTTGGAACGCAAATTAAAAAATTTAGCTAAAAAAATTACCCGCATTGGGCGCGGAATTCCAACTGGCGGCGAAATTGAATTTGCCGATGAAGAAACATTAAAAAATGCACTCTCTAATCGTCATTAAACATGGAAGATAAAATAAAAAACTCCCTTTAACGGAGTTTTTTATTTTATCTTGGTAATTTTAAGCTCTGTCAACCATTGACGATGGCCCTTTTTTTTGCGATAACGCGTTTTGCTGTGATAACGAAAAACGGTTATTTTTTTTGATCGTCCGGTTTTTAAAACCTCTGCTTCTACAGAATGCGCCTTTAAGTGTGGCTTGCCTATTTCTACTTTATTGTTATCGGCAATTAAAAGCACGCGGTCAAAATTAACTCGCTCACCTGGTTTTCCTTCAATTTTTTCTGTTTTGATTTTCTTCCCTTCTTCTACCAAATATTGTTTTCCTCCTGTTTCAATAATGGCAAACA
The DNA here is from genome assembly GCA_035369485.1 of Minisyncoccota bacterium. GTDB lineage: Bacteria > Patescibacteriota > Minisyncoccia > UBA6257 > JAAZHW01 > JAQVHD01. Next base: position 10,684 of record DAOSMC010000003.1, read on the forward strand.
TATGGTTATATCTTAGAAATTAATTTTAGTTTGTCAATTGACTTTTGTTCGCTTCTTTATTGTCATCCGTAGATTGATGATTATTCTCGGCTTCTCGTTGAGAAATAAATTTTTCTATTTTTTGAGTAATCTTTTCAAACTGATTAATAATGTCTAAAATTTCTTCAGCTGCTTCTTCCCACAAAAATTCCCCTATTTCCTTGGAAGCTTTTGATGGCTCACCATAAACACCGCTTTTTGATTCATATTCCCATGGCAAAAATAATTTTAACGTGCCCTCATCCAATGGTTTATAATCTTTGGTTTTTAATAAACCGACTTCATCGACAATTTTATCTTTGCTTACTAATTTTTCATTCATCGCCATCATTAAAGAAGTTTCTATTTCATCGGCGTGACGAATCCAGTATTTATAATTTACCTTTTTTAGAGCCTGAATACCTCGTTTACCTGACAAATACAAGGGAATGGTTGCCGCATAAGGGTATTCTACATTCAAAGTGGCAATAACATCTTCAAGATAGCTTTGATTGCCGCCGTGGCCGTTCAAAAAGAACATTTTACGGAAACCGTTATCTAAAACGCTTTGGCTAATGCCTAAAACAATTTGCTTAAAAGTTTTATCGTCAACATTAAGAGATCCTGCATATCCCCCTGAAACTCCATATGACAATGTGGGAAGAAGGACTATTTTATCTTTAGCCTTTCCTTCAACACGCTTAGCAATATTTTCCGCGATAAAAGCGTCTGTGCCCACTGGCAAATGAAAACCATGTTGTTCAATTGCTCCCAGCGGAAACAATGCTACAACATGACCCTTGTTTAAATTTTTAATTTCTTCAACGGTTAATTCTGAATAAATCATATTTGTATAATTTTCTCATAAAAAAATAAAAAATTCAATCTTTTTCGCGCACATAAGGTTTATTATAAAAATAAATGCTTAAATAATTTAAAAAGTAGCGCAGGGATGTTTTAATACTTCCCTCTTTCTGGAAACGACGATTAGAAGACAAAACTTTAAGATGAGATGAAAAAACTACTCTGCCCTCTTTGGCTAATCGCAGCGCCGTCATTACATCTTCCCCCCAAAATTTTACCGAAGTATCAAATCCACCAATTTTTTCTAAAATAGATTTTTTGATAAAACAGTTTCCGCCGATAATAATAGCGGCTGGTTTACGAAAAATAAAATGCAAAAATGGAGGGATAATTGGATAAAAAATTGATTGGAATAACAAAGAAGTTCGTCGAAAGAATACAGGGGCATCAAAATAATCATATGGACCCGATGCAGCAATAACATCGGATTTTTGCAAGTATTTTTCTGCCTTTTTAAGCCAATCCGAAGGAACGCGACAATCAGCATCAAGACAAACAATAATTTCGCCCGAAGCAGCTAAAAATCCTTTTTGCCGCGCCCATGTTAATCCCTGTCGCTCTTCTTTAACAATTTTATTAACTCCCCATTTTTGAGCCACCGCAACTGTTTGATCAGTACAATTATTATCAACTATGATTACTTCAAATTCTCGGGAAGGATAATCCAGTTGTCTTAAGGATTCCAATAAAAATGGAAGTGTTTTTTCTTCATTATAACAAGGAATAACTATTGAAAATTTCATAATTTTTAGAGCGGGTGACCGGATTTGGACCGGCGATCTTCTCCTTGGAAGGGAGACGTGTTGCCACTACACCACACCCGCAAGATATTATTATTTTAACAATTCTTTATTTTTTGACAATATTTTTTATAAAAGTTTTTCGATGAATTTTACTAATACCATTTTTTTTAATTAATGAAAAGTGCTTTTTTGTCCCATAACCTTTATGATCGGCAAAACAATAATTTATTTTTTTATCCATTTTTATCATATATAAATCTCTTTTTACCTTAGCATAAATGGAGGCGGCAGAAATAAAAGGAATTTTATCATCGCCTTGAATGATTGCTTTTTGATTATATTTTTCTGGCGCTTTTAATCCCCCATCCAACAATACTAAATCTATTTTTTTATCAATTTTTTTTAATAATCGTCTCACTCCTTCTTTTAAAGCTTTACCCATTCCATATTTATCAATAAAATTATTACTGATAAATACACAATAAAAATTTAAATCAGAATCTTTAAACTTTTCATGCCATAAAAAACGTTGATTAAATGTTAGTTTTTTTGAATCTTTAATTCCTATTAAAAATTTTTTATTTTTATTATTTAAATATCCGGCTGCAGCGCCTAAAACTAAAGGACCCGCTATCGCTCCACGTCCTACTTCATCAATGCCCACAATAAAAAATTGTTTGGATTTTTTATTCTTTTTTTTCATTATTATTAAGAAAACTAAAAAAGATTTTGTTTAATCAGGTTGGTGGTTTGGTGGCCTGCTGTATTTCACCAGTTTCATGCAATTGCTTTATCTTGCATTATAATCTATTTAATTATCGTTACCTTAAAAATAATTGTACCTCGCGTCTAAATCAATTATAGAAACAGGCGCGCGTTTTCAATGATATTAATTTTTAAAAAATCGGCTGTTTTATCGCCCGTCAACAACTTTCTTTTTTACTAATTCGCTTATTAGTACAACATCTTCAGTCGGGCGCATCTAATAAAACCGATCCGCTAATAATTGCGCCAATAAGCAAGCCGTTGTCTGAAATTAAAACAACGCCTCAATTAAAAAAGTCTGCTGTTTTGTTGATCTAAACACAGATTAACTAGCTTATCGGCTAAACGATTTTGTTCTCTGGGAATATAACGAAATGAGAGTTTGCCAAAATCAAATTTTAAATTCCAAATAGTCATAAATAAAGGCTGAAGTTTTTTATCTTCTATTTTATATTCCCCATTTAATTGTTTGGCAATTAATTCTGAATCTAAACGAATTTCTACTGGGATTTGTTTTAGCCGCTCCCTCCCTATGAGCTGTCTAATCTTTCTTAAAGCAAAAATTATAGCTTGATACTCAGCCTCATTATTAGTTGTCTCTCCTATAAATTCATTATATTGCTTTGGTTCATGAGACACTCCTTCAACAACAACTCCGATAGCGGCTGGTCCGGGATTGCCTCGACTACCTCCATCTGTATATGCAATAATTTTTTCATTTGCGTTTTTTTTCATATTATTTTTCTTTTAATCCCAAAAGTTGAAATTCCAAAAATTGCTGCCCTCCCCATTCTTCGGTTCTTAAAGAAAAAACTATATCTGCCTCTGATCCGCTTTTTAAAAATTTTAACTGTTCAGCATTATTAAAACTAATAACGTTAAAATAACGATTTTTTTTCTGGATGCTAAATTTAATATGCTTGCCGCTATTGCCCACAATTCTTATGTCTGAAATCACAACATCAGACATCAAAAATATTGGTTCGGGATTTTCTCGACCAAATGGTTCAAAACGATAAAAATTTTCTAAAAACTGAGAAGTAATTTCGTCTGCATCCAACGATGTGTCAATAATTAATTTGGGAATTAGATCTACATCTTTAATGTTACTCCCTTCTTCTTGTAGTATTTCTTTTAAACGTTTAAGGTTTTCGTTTTTTAAAGAAAAACCAGCAGCAAGACGATGCCCACCGGCTTCAATAAAAAGATCTTGATGACGCCCTATCAGTTCCACTAGATTAAAACCATTAATAGAACGAGCTGAACCAGTGCTGGTCTCTTTCCCTTCTGAATAAATAAAAACGGGGCGATTAAATTCATCTTTTAATTTCCCTGCCACAATACCAATAACTCCTTTCGACCAGTTGGGATTGCCCAAACAAATAATCTTATCCAATTTTGGTTGCTGAGACAATTCTTTTTTAATAGAATCATAAATTTCTTGTACCTTATTTTGTCTTTCAAGATTAAGATCGTTTACTTTTCGAGCTAAAAATTCGGCTTCATTTTCGTTTTCGGTCATCAATAGCTCAAAACTATAATCGGTTTCTTCAATATTGTCTTCAATGTTATGTTCTACTCGACCAACAGCATTTAAACGCGGGGCAATAATAAAACCAACGTGATAGGGATCCAGTTTTGTCTTTGGATTAAGGCCGACTATCTCTAAAAGCTTTCTTAATCCTATATTTTGAGTTTTGACTAGTTGCTTCAATCCTTCGCTAACAAAAATGCGGTTTTCGTCAATTAGTGGCGCCACATCAGCAATTGTTGCAATCGCTACTAAATCAAGGAATTGTTTTTCCAAAATAGGTTTTAAAGGATGGCGATTGGTTTCCAATAAAAATATTGCTAATTTATAACTAATGCCACTAGCTACTAAATCCTTAAAAGGATAGGGGTCGTTTTTTTGCCATGGGTCAACAATAAGTGTATCTGGTAACTTATCTGGTACCAAATGATGATCAAAAATAATAACCTCCATGCCTAATCGTTTGGCCAAAGCTATTTCTTCTATGTCGGTAATACCACAATCTAAAGTAATTATTAGGTTCGTTTTACGTTGATGCATCTTTTTTATTTTTTCTTCTGTTAATCCGTAGCCCCCCCTAAAACGATTGGGAATATAAACATCGAAGTTGTGATAATTTAGTATTTTAAAAGTCTTGGCTAAAATACTTGTTGAACACACTCCATCGGTATCATAATCACCGTAAATTGCAATTCTCTCTTGATTTTTTATTGCTTCATTAATTCGCTGCACCGCCCTCTCCATATTAAGCATTTCTTTTGGATGATAAAGATGGTGAAGAGCAGGATTAAGAAATTTATAAATACTTTCTTTTGTTCTTAAATTTCTATTCCAAAATAATTGCAAAAGGGGTCGATTAAATTCGGGAAATGACTTGGCAAATTCCTGTGGCATTGATTCTCTAATTTTCCATTGAATTTCTTTCATATTATTTCTTTAAAAAATTAAGGGCGGGCAACTCGCCTTTTGCTAAAAATTCAAGCATGGCGCCACCACCAGTTGAAACAAAGCTATAACGATTTAATAAATGCAATTCTTCAATAACTGTTAAGGTTTCTCCGCCGCCAACTACTGTAAATCCTTGATTATTCGCAATAGCTTGTGCAATTTTGATTGTACTATTTCGAAAGGCTTTGTTTTCCCAATATCCCATAGGGCCATTCCACAAAATAGTCTTAGCGGATTTAATCAGACCGCAAAAAGCCTTTGTGGCTATAGGGCCAACATCAACGATAATATCTTTCGGCCCTATATCTCCTATTTCTTTTACTTTTCCCTTCGTTGATTTAAAAGAAGAAGCAACCAAAAAATCAGCCGGCACCACCAGCTCTGCTTTTCTAGACCCTAAATTTTTAGCATCGCTAATTTTTTCTGCTTCAAATAAAGATTTACCTATCTCAAAACCCCATGCCTTCCAAATGGTATTAGCTAAACCACCACCCAAAAGAATCGTATCAGCTTTTTCCAAAAAAACATCTATCAAAGGTAATTTCGTAGAAATCTTTGCACCACCCAAAACCACAACAAAAGGCGAGATAGCGTTTTTAATCAATCGATTTAAATTATTTACCTCGTTAGTCAAAAGCAAGCCGGCATAGCTTGGCAAAAATTGAGTAATCGCTGCCACGGAAGCGTTTAACCTATGAGAGACGCCGAAAGCATCATTGATATACACATCTGCCAACGCAGCTAATTGTTGGGCAAATTTTTTATCATTATTCTCCTCTTCTTCATAAAATCGAAGGTTTTCTAAAACAAAAATTCTTTCTTTGCGAATATTAATTTCATTTTTTATTTGAGCACCGATGCAATCTTGAAGAAAAACTACTCTTTGTTTAAGAAGCTGCTCTAAGTGTTTAGCAATGGGTAATAAACTTAATTTTTTATCTTTTCCTTTGGGACGACCTAAGTGACTAATAATAATGATCTTTTCTGCTTGGTGCTTTAATAGAAATTCAATTGTTGGTAAATTAGCTCGAATTCGAAAATCGCTAAGGATTTTTCCTTTGTCATCTAAATCAACATTAAAATCAACACGTAATAAAATTTTTTTGTGACTAATGGCTTTGGGTGTAATCGTTTTTATCATTTTATCTCATAGATCAATGACACTGATACAACAATTTCATTAGTTCCTATTTCTATTGGAGCAGTTGCATCTGCTGATTCAATCGTTTTTTGGTAAACTATTCGCTGTGGCGTTAAACCGCTAACGCTTTCGTTGATCTCGATAATTTTACCTAATTCAATATTAGCAGCATTAGCCATTTCTTGGGCTTTTTGTTTTGCCTCAGCAATAGCTTTTTGTCTTGCCGCAGCTTTAATTTCTGTATCATTATCAATAACAAAACTAATATCGGAAATTTGATTAACGCCAATTTCGCTCAAATTTCCAATAATCTTTCCAACACGACTTAAATCTCTAATTTTAACCTGAAGAGATTGTGTAAGCATGTAATCAACTAACTTTGGTGGACAATAGACGGGATATTCCGTAGTACGACACCAGCTATAATCGTATTCGGGTTGAAGATTATATTGCGTAGTTTTAATATCCTTTTCATCAATGCCCGATTCTTTTAAAAAATTGACCACTTGCTGCATTTTTTGATCGTTTTCACTTTGCACTAATTCAACATTTTTATGTTGACTAATAACAGACATTTCTACGATTGCCACGTCGGGTTTAGCAAAAATTTTTCCTTCTCCGCTAACGGTTAAGGTATGCTCCGGGGGCATATTGCTTATAACATGAGAAACGCCCCAACCCGCAATCAAGGCCACAATAGAAATAATGATCAAAAAAATCCCTAATGTATATTGCCAAAAACTGGATGGATTTATTTTAGCCATAAATTTTATTAATAAGAATTGGCGATTGTTATAACATTCACCAATTCCTCTTTTTTTATACTGGCGCCTCCGACTAAAACGCCATTAATTTCGACTTGTTTTAAAAAATCATTTATATTTTTTGAATCAACAGAACCGCCATAAATTAAAGTTAAATTCGGCATTATTGTCTGCGCTGCGCTTTCAACAGTCGATTGAGAATTTCGATTATCTGATGATTCCGATTGGTAAGCGAAAATCGCATTAATAGTGTTTTGAATAAATTTCATTGCTTGGCTTACTTCAATAGGATCACAAAAATCTCCTGTCCCAATCGCCCAAACTGGCTCATAGGCAATAAATAAGCTGTCCAACTGCTTGAAATAATTTGTATTGGAACTGAGTGCTTGTTCGAGTTGATTTTTTAAAACAACTTCCGTTTCCCCCGCTTGCCTTTCTTGCTGAGTTTCACCTATACAAAGAATGGGCGTTAAATTATTTTGGATAACAGCTCGAACTTTTTTATTAATTATTTCGTTTGTTTCACCTAATTGTCTTCTTTCCGAATGGCCTAAAATAACATATTGCACACCGAAATTTTTTAACATTAACGGTGAAATTTCACCGGTGAAAGCGCCCTGATCTTCGTAAAAGCAATTTTGGGCAGCCAACTGCAAATTCAAATTCTTAGCCGTTTCTAAATAAAGAAAGGGCGGAGCGATAATTAAATTAACGTTCTGATTTTTTTTACTTTCTTCTTTATATAGGGTTAGCAATTGTTTCGCTTCTTCACTAGTGGCTGGATTCATTTTAAAATTAGCAACAATTGTTTTCATTAAATTTATTATAGCATAATTATCGTAAAATTCAAAAAATACACATAATCACTCCTTGCTTCTTTAAACCATTTTATACTTATATTTTTAGGGATATAATCACTCTAAAAAATAAGGAAATAAATATAAAAAAATACGGCCTTGCGACAAAAAATGGCTCATCCATCTAAAATATTAACTTTCGTTATCGTAAATAATTGTTGGGTGCTTTAGATAAATTCTTTTAATTCGGTATTGCGAATCTCGTTATAAATATCCAGTAATGCCCTTACACCATCGCCAATAGCTACGCTAATTTGTTTGTAAGGCAAATTAGTAATATCTCCCGCTGCCCAAACTTTCCGATGAGAAGTCCTTCCGGAAAGTGGCTCCACAATTATTTCTTCTGCCTCATTCATTTTTAATAAATTCTTAAATAGTTCGCTATTCGGTTGCATCCCTGCTTGAATGAAAATGCCACTCACCGCAAGACTATGTTCCCGTAAATCATTCCCCTCTTTGTACTTTAAACCGCTTACCATTTTATCTCCCTCAATAGATTTAATTTCTACATTATAATGAATCTCGATTTTGGGATCGTGTTTAATTCGATCGATTAAAACGGGGTCACAGCGTAAATCTGATTCGTTTGTTAATAAATAAATTTGCGAAGCAAAAGGTATTAAATCAATAACGCTAAGAAGAGCTGAGTTGCCGCCGCCTATTACAGCTACTCTTTTGTTCCTCATCAACGGCGCATCGCATGTAGAACAGTAAAAAACGCCTTTACCTTCTAATTCTTTTTCTTTCGGCACCCCCAACTGACGGTAATGACGTCCTAATGTTGCTAAAATTCTCTCACCATAAAAAGTCCCATGATCGGTTTTAATTTCAAAAATTCCCTCCTTAAAAACAACTCCATTTACTCGATCAATAATAATTTCCAATTCGGTATAATGACGAAGTTGCTTTTCAAAACGCCTTGCCATCTCAATCCCACTAATTTCTTCAAAACCAACAATGTTTTCAATTTTGGCCGCTACTACTGCTTGACCTCCAAAATTTTCAGTAATAATTAAGGTGTCAATTTTTTTGCGGGCCGCATAAACACCCGCTGCCGTTCCGGCTGGTCCCGCGCCTAAAATAATTAATTGATGCTTTTTTACTTCATCCATAAAAATTAATTTTTTTCTTATAACTCTTCGGAAATTTCTTCAGAAATAAAACGCTCTTTAATCTCTTGCTCAATTAAAGCCCGTGGTCGGCCATATGTGACGCGCGATAGCTCTTTAAGAACTTTGGCTTTACCAGTATCGCCTTTAAGAGGGGGTATGGTTCTCATAGTAAAAGGGCGTGTTGTTTTGTTATTAACCATCAATTTAACAATAGCAGTAAAATTATCCAAATTAATCATATCATTTTCATTAAAAACAGGGCTGAATTCTTTAACTAAAAATTCGGCATCCTTTACGCCCACTCGAAACACTACCATACTTCCTACATTACCAAAAACTGCTTCTCGAATTTTATCTTGCAATTGAGCAATAAATTGATGACTGATAGTCAGATCTAATCGGTATTTCCGCGCTTCAGATAAAATAGTAGCGATACTTGGCGTTGTAAAGTTTTGGAACTCGTCTATATAAAGATAGAAATCTTTGCGCTCTTCCTCAGGGGTATCCACGCGCGAAAATGCCGCCATTAATAATTTTCCTACAATAATTAACCCCAAAAGAGAAGCATTGAGTTCCCCGATTTTTCCTTTGGATAAATTAACTAATAAAATTTTTTGGCCATCCATAATCTCTCTAAAATTCAAACTGGAATGTCTTTGGGCAATAATAGGCCGCATGTAGTCATTGGTGATAAACGTATTAAACTTACTTGTAATATAAGGACTAATATTCTGCAATGATAAATCACTACTCCCTGAAACTTTTAGAGCCTCTTTTTCCCAAAATTCTACAATCATTGGATCATTACTATTGGCTAATTTTTTCTTTAAAAAATCCGGATTAGTAAAAATACGTGGAACGTCAATTAAAGTAGGCGTTTCAGTAGTGTCGCTCATTAATAATCCAACAGCATTTCTCAAATAATACTCAAACATCGGACCTCCCACCTGACTGAGATCGTATAATTTATCAAAAATATCTATTAAATCGTTAATAATAAAAGTTTTTTGTTCAGGTTTGCTTATATCGTATTCGAGCATATTTAATCCCATTGGCATTTCTAAGTCTGATGGATCAAAAACAACAACGTCTTTAAATCGTTCTTGGGGGACTAATCCCAGAAGTGTTTCAATTACATCACCATGAGGATCAACAAAACAAACACCTCTACCTTCTTCGATATCCTGAGCGGCCATATTAATCAAAAAAACAGATTTACCAACGCCGGTTTGACCTACGGTATAAACATGTCTTCGACGATCATTTGGTAAAATTCGGACTGTTTTCTTCTGATTTTGATAAACAGCTTCTCCAAGAACAATACCCTCGTCAGGCAATTCTATTGGCGGCGGCGCTTCTCGAGCCTTTACCCATTTTAATTGAGGAGCTACTTCCACCGTTAAGGGGAAATGCCAAATAGAAGCAATTTCTTCTGTATTCAAATACATCGCTTCTTTATTATTAAAAAGCCGAAAAGAGTAATTAAAAACAAACTTATTAAAATTGGAAGGCTTAACTGCTTTAAAGTTATTTTTTAAAGGCGCTGCAAATTGATCAAAAGTCGACAATAATATATTTAGCGCCTCATCAGTTCTTTCCTTAGTCTCAGCGGAAACTAAAATGCGAACATTTACCGCGCAAAGAGGCTTGCTGACCTTCGCTTCTAATAATTTAATAGCGTTTTCATCGAGCACTTTTGGCTTTGGTTCTTCTTTGCTTTTATCTTTAACCGAAACAGAAGAAACGAATTCTTTGGCAAAATCACCAAACGAATATTTTCCGAGTACATCTTTAAAGGATTGCCCTTCTTTTAAATGTTTTATCGCTTTGGTTACTTGAGTTTTAAAACTTTTGGGGGTGGGGGAAATTATTATTTGGACGACCATCCCTTCTCCTTCTTCCTTTAATTTAAAAGCATTTAAAATAGGGTTAATTGGATCAGCTTCTAATTCGGTATAAGTTTTAATAGGGAGCATCCAATTTTCTCCTTGTTTTAAATAAACACCAGTGCTAAAACCATTGGGATTAAAAATATTATAATCTCGTACTTTTTCCACATAGGCTTTAGGATAAAAACTTAATAAATGCTTTTTAAATGATTCTTCTAGATCTTGAGCCACTGCCGCATAATAAGCAATCTCTTTTCCTATTTCCGGCAAAGCAATTTCAAAAACAATCGGCTTTTTAAAATTAGCCAGGATGCTTATTAGCTGCTCTGCGATATTAATTTTTTCTTTTACTGTTTGATTTTTTTCGCTAGGTTGTTCCTCGGGGGGAATTTTAATTAAAAATAGATTATATTTAAAAGATTTCTTTAAGAGGCTTGAAAAAATATTTCTTCTTCGCATCTCCAATATAAGAAACATCACAAGGCCTATAGCTACAATAAGCGCAATAATGTTTAAGGGTGTAAGAAGAGAGTTAATCATTGAATTAAATCTTTTTTTGCTGAATTAAAATGTTTAAAAATTCATCGACTAAAGTATCATGCAATCCATCAACATAATAGGGTCCTAATTTTTGAGCAATTTTAACTGCATCCGCTATTGAATCTTGTAATGCCACTCTTACTATTGCTTTAATTCTTTCCTCCTCGGGTATTTTTTTAATTTCGGATAATTTCAAAGAGACCCCATCGTCAGTGATAGGCGTAGCTGTTTGAGTAGTGGGCATAGCTTGATTAATTTTCTTTTCCACAACTTCTCGCACTACTTCTCTTTTCTCAAGCACTTCCTTTTGTTCACCTAACCGCTCTTGAACCTTCTGAGAAATTTCTTCTAATTGCTGGGGATTAAAATTGGGTTGTTCTGTTTTGAACTCAGCCATATTCGTGATATAATTTCTCTAATGAGCATAAAATTAACGACTTGCTTTCTTGATTATTTTTATTATAACAAGTTTTTCCTAAATTTCCAACATCTTCTACGTTTTATCAAGGCTATGTCCTAACGCAACGATGAATAGAAATCATATATTCACAATCTCTAAAACAGGTTATTTTAAAATTGTTTATCCTAAAAATAAAATAAAAGAACTATTTCTCCATATCTTTTGGTAAAAATCTCTTGGTAAAAATCTTTATGAATATTAGAATATTTTAGTCGCAATAAAGTATAAATTCTATGTTTCCTAATATTATTTCTATTGCTCAAAAAATCGTTCATAAAAAAATTGCTTCGCATTTCATTATTTTCGTTATCATTATCGCCGGCTTATTAATGCTTCACTCCTCTTTTCAAGAATCGGCGACTATGGATGAATTAGCTCATATTCCCGCTGGGTACTCTTATTTAAAGTTTAGAGACAATCGTCTTAACCCCGAACACCCTCCTTTGCTTAAAGATCTTTCGGCCATTCCTCTTTTGTTTCTCAATCTTAAATTTCCCACCGATTCTCCTTATTGGCAAGAAGGTGTTAATAGTCAGTGGGACATAGGTCGCGTTTTTTTATATGAAAGCGGCAACAATGCCGACCAAATTATTCAGTGGGCTAGAATTTTCCCTATTCTTTTAACCTTGCTAACAACCGTATTGGTTTATTTTTTAGCTAAAAAAATAGTGGGTCCTTATTGGGCGCTACTACCTTTTGTTCTTTTTGCTTTTTCTCCCTTGGTTTTAGCTCACGGACATTATGTCACAACTGATTTAGCCGCTGCTTTTGGCGCTTTAATTATCTTTCTTTTTGTTATACCTAAATTGATTCAGCCCTCGCCAAAAAATATTATTCTGGCTGGCATCGCTTTGGGAATCGCTCAATTAACTAAATTTTCACTTCTTATTTTCTATCCCCTCATTTTTCTTTTTTTGATTATTTGGGAAATTATCAAACTTATTCGTCAAAACAGAAATCACGAGTCATCACCAGTAATTAAACAACTGCTCAAAACCATTGGTAATCTTTTTGCTGTTTTTGCTATTTCTATAATAGTAATTTATCTTGTTTATCTGCCTCAAAATATTAATTATCCTCAGGAAAAACAAACAAGTGATACAGAACAAATTCTTAATTCTTTTGCTGGTGGCCCAGATAAAGAATTAGTTACTTGTCGTCAATGGGTTGGTTCTTTAAACCGCCAAATGAGGTGCTTGGCTGAACTCGATATCAAAATGACTCAAAATAAATTTACGAAACCATTAGCTCAATACGCTCTCGGTGCATTAATGGTAGTGAAACGATCCTCTGGTGGCAACACGGGCTATTTTTTAGGAAACGTCTCTGCAACTGGTTGGCATTCTTATTTTCCTATTGTCTTTTTAATTAAAGAACCCATCCCTTCTCTTGTTCTAATGTTTTTTGCTCTGTTTTTAGCGATAAAAAATTTTTTCAGCGCTACCACAAATAATATCAAAAGTAAAATTTGGTGGCAAAAATTAATTGATTGGCTTTCCCACAATTTTCTACTTTTTAGTATTTTAATTTTTGTCATTGTTTATTGGATATCTTCTATTTCAAGTCCTTTAAATATCGGCTATCGCCACTTATTGATTATCACTGCGCCAATGTTTATTTTGACCACTGATCAAATAAAAAAATGGTGGTGGGGAATCAAAAATACCCCATCCTTTAAATTGTTGCTATTCAAAATAATGACCTCTTTTGATCAATTAAAAAAGATCGGCGCTAAAAGTGCTTTTATAGCCATTATTCTTATTTGGTATCTTGTTGAGACAATAGTCATTGCCCCTCATTTTATAGCTTATTTTAATGAATTCGTTGGTGGTGCGAAAAATGGTTATAAATATACCGTTGATTCAAATCTTGATTGGGGACAGGATTTAAAACGTTTAGCAAAATTCGTAGAAGAAAATCATATTGAAAAAATTAAAGTTGATTATTTTGGTGGTGGCTCTCCGGCATATTATCTTGGCGATAAATTTGAACCATGGCAATCAGCCAAAGGAAGACCCGAACCAAATTCATGGCTAGCTGTTTCTTTAACTTTTCTTCAAAATTCTCAAGGCAAACCCGTGCCCGGATTTGAAAGAAAGCCAGAGGATAGTTATGAATGGCTAAAAAATAAAACGCCCGATGCTCAAATTGGTTATTCAATATTCGTTTATCACTTTTAATTGACAAATTAAAAAACTATCGAATAATTTTCGCAAATGTGGATAACTTAAAATAATAGTTTTTAAAAAGAGTTATAATAAATTAGACTCTGCTTTATAAGATTCCGGGTCAAATCGTTATACCAAGGGAAATCAACAGCATTTCAGATCGTGGTCTGGAATTGAGATTACCCACTTATGATTCCAGCCGGGATATCTTAAAAGCGGAGTCAACTAAAACCCCACTAGATCCAGTGGGTTTTTGGTTTAAAACATTATATCCTCTTCCGCTCTTTTGTATTCACATAGTTCTTCGGGTGCAAACCAAAAAGATATTTCATGTTCAGCTTCTTCGGTTGTTTCAGAGGCGTGGATTAAATTATGAATCGCTCTCTTTCCCCGATTAGCTAAAATAGAAGAGTCAACTGAAAAATCACCGCGAATAGTGCCCATTTCCGCTAAGGCCGGAGTACTATTACCCACCATTTTTCTTACCATATCCACGGCATGAATACCTTGTACAATCATTTTTACCATTGGGCCAGAAGTCATGTAATCCATCAACCACCCACGAACTATTTTTCCTATTTCCATTGGATCATCTGTTCCTACTTCTTCTTTAGTGTCATAACCGTACTTTTCATAAGTGGCCAATGTTTTTTCTCCCAATCTTTTAATCCACGCGTCATTTTTAGGATAATGTTCGTCTATTTGATCTTTTGTTGCCCATATCATTTTCATCCCCACAATTTTTAATCCTCGCTGTTCAATTCGAGAAACAATTTCTCCAACCAATCCCCTTTTTACTCCATCGGGTTTAATCAAAACAAATGTTTTTTCTTCTTGAGGATTCTTCATATGATTTATAATTTTATTTTCCCCTTTAAATTAAATTCGACTTTATTTTTTTGTTGAATGATCGATTGTAAGGGTATGTCTAAATCTGTAAAATAACCGCTTTCTAAAAGCGCATCCCGGAACTTAATCATTTCTGATTGAGAAGTTGTCCACCCATTAAAAGAAAAATTGTTTTCGGCACCGGGAATAATCAAGCTTTTAAAATGAATATTTTCGGCTGCTTGTTGCCACGCTTCAAAAACAGGCGCCCAATCTTTAACAAACTTTTTTGCCTCTATTGCTTGGGCAATATTTGCATTAAATTCTTTCGATTGTTGAGAAAGTTTTTCTAGTTGTGCTCTATCAAATTGGATAGAAAGTAGCTCCTTGTCCTTCATCACGTTGGTTTTGCTATAGGATAAAAAAATGTTTAAACCAATAGAAATAAGCAGTAAAACCACCCCTACTTCCACAATAATTTTTAGCCACAGTCCAAGAAAATTGGTTGTTCGACTACGCCGATATTCTTCTTCGGTTCCAACCGCCATTAAACTCACGCCAACATCATCAACGCGAGGAATTAAACCACGTAAAGCAGCGCCAGTCGCAAAGTAATAACCCGGCGTAATATCTTTTATTTTCGAAATAGGATTTTCAACATTTAAATTATATCTATCTCGAATCAAATTACTCAAATCATCAAAATGAAGCGGGGTAACTAAAATAACTTTTTCAATAGATTCTTGAAATCGTGTAAAATAAAAAGTAATAACTTTTTGCAAATTATCATCAAAAATTTTAATAAAATTTTCTTTACTTATAATTCCTTTCTGTAATTCTGACGAATCAAGACCTAAAACATTAAAAGCGTCCTGCCATGTTTGAAAGAAGTTAAACTCTAAACTATTTTTACTACCCAAAATAAATTCTAAACCATTAGCTGAAATATAAATACCAAGATAATTTTTTTCTAAATTATCAAAAATATTATAATGAGAAAAAAATCTTAACAAACTCAAACCATTAAATTCTACGGCTAATGGCATAATCCCAACCTCGTCAAGAACTTTTACATACGCATCCACAATGGTTTTTTCGGCAAAGACAGAAAAAACTCTTAACTTAAAAGAGTCACTTTTGATGGGTTTATCTATTAATTCCCAATCAGAATATACTCGATCAAAGGGAATGGGCGAAAGCATTCGTGTATTAAGCTCAACTGCAGATAAAATAGAGTTACGATCTACTGTCGGTAAATCAAATATTTTATAATAAACTATATTACTTTCTAACGATAAAATCGTATAAAGATTTTTTATTTTTTTAAGAGCGGGCTGACGGCGTAAATTTAATAAAACCTCTTTTAATGCTTCCGGTTTTTTCAGCTCGCCCTTTATTACCGTTCCCGGCTCAAGATCTGATTCAAAACTTAAAATAATTTTATCAGTTTTATAAGGATCAAATAATAAAAAATGAAGGGCGGTATCAGTAATTTCTAAACCGCCGATATATTCTTTGGCAATAAGATGTTTATGAATTTTGGAAGGTGGAGAAATTTTCATATTACTTCTTATTATTAAATCGCGAATTAAATTTCTTGTAAAGAGAAAAGCGCTGCTTCTCCTGTTTCTGCATCAATACTAATGACTGCCTGCAGCTTTCTCTGACGATTTAAAACAGTGCCGGTAGAAACAATCGTGGCAATGCCTATTTCATTAGTGACAACAACGTTTACATTGGATTTTCCTACTGTTAAATTATAACCCGGAGATGAATAATCTTTATTCCGAATAATTTTTAAAAAAGCATCATTAACGCCCGAACGAGCACCATAAAAAGCCTCTTGCGATAAACGAGCTCCATAACTAGCTGAATTTGTTAAATACATAACAAAACTCAAGGCCACTCCCACTTCAGCCACAATAATTCCTGCAATTAAAACTACTGGCAGCAAAGAAAATCCTTTTCTTTTTTGAAACTCAAAAAATTTCTTCATTAGGGTGAGTAAGTAATTATGACCTTTGAAACAACCGGCACTGCTCCTCCTGGTTCTGGGTATAAATAAACAATATAGCGAAAATAGCGCTGATTGTTATGATTATTTAATGTAATAGACGCAATTTGATCCATTCCAGCCTCATAATAACTTGAAGTTGTGCCATCCGGACCAATAAAATTCCAGGTGGCGGGAGTACTAGTATTGCTTGTTGCTAATTGAAATCGAACGTGAGCTCCAGTTGGCAAAGCACCCTTCCACCGAATTCCATTAAAAGCAACTCCTTCGGCAAATGTCGTATCAAAGACGGGGGAAGTTAAAAAGCCATCTGTAGATGTTGACAGAGTGATCGTGCCATTAATAATTGAAATTGGTCCATTGGTTGAGGCATAATAACCGGCTGATTTAACAAAAACTCCACTGCTAATTCGTCCGACATCCCAGTTATAATCTGCAAAATAGTTAGAGGTAACCCTAGTTCGATACTCCGACATGACTACTGAATTATTAGGAGGCCAGTTGACAACAATGGTTATCTTTTGGGTTGATGGATCTTCGGTGCCACCTGTAGTTGTAATATTTCCTGATGAATCTCGATTAACGTTTTCTACATAAAAATAATAAGTATAATCAACTCCTTCTACGATTTTTAATTTTTCTCCGCTTACGATCTGCCAACTACCATCTACATAATCAGGGTAAAAATGATTATCACTCCCTTTGCTGCCCGGACAAATTCCATTGGGTAAACAATAAAATGAAACCCAACTACTTTCCGAAATTGCCTTTATTCCTTCCATGGCATCCTGAATAAGTCCTACGGCCACGGTCGTTTCTCTTACTTTATTACCTGTTATTACCGAAGTTCCAATAGTGGCGGCAATACCACCAATAATAATACCCGCTAGCATTACGGCTACTAAAATTTCTGCTAATACCTGCCCTCTTTCAGGCCAATAAAATTCTTTTTTCACATCATCTTTAGTAATCCAAGACTTCATTACTTCTTATTATAACAAAAACAAAATAAATTAGTAATTGATTTGACCTATTCTATTTACTTCAATGGTGCTTGAATATTTAGGCTCAATAACAGAGCGTATAACAACAGTAAAAGTGGCACTATTGCTCAAATTGCCAGTGGATCTCAAAAAAACAATATCGCTACTTGAATTAACCGGTGGAACTACAAATTCCACTTGTTTTGATAAAAAATGCGTGTCTACAATAGCACTAGTACTAAAAGTTAATCCTCTAAAAAGATTATAGTAATCGCTATCGCTTGCGACATTTACAAAATGGACGCCCCACGACGAATCGTCTTGACCAGCCAAAGCACGATTCCGTGCTTCACGTAAATACGCTACCATTTGTTCTGCTTCAAGATCAACACTCAATTCTTCTCGGTGACCCGATAAATTAGCAAAACTTATCACCGCAATCATTGCAATAATCACCAATGAAATAATTAATTCAATAAGGGTGAATCCTCTGCTATTGTTTGAGAATAATAATTTCATAACAAATTACATTCCGCCTAATTGATTAGTAAATTGATAAACAGGTAAAATAACAGCCAAAGCAATGCCGCCAACAATAACACCAATAAACAAAAGCATTATTGGTTCAAAAATGGCTACTAAAGATTTTACTGCCGCATCAATTTCAGTATCATAAAAATCAGCCAATGTTTTTAAAACTTCGTCAGTTCGTCCCGCCTTCTCGCCAATAGAAATAAGGGTTCGAATAGTGTGGGGAAATATCTCTTCTTTTCGAAAGGCATCTCCCAGGCTAATTCCCTTGGCAACGCCTTCGTTGGCAATACGCAATAATGCTTGACGCATTTCTTCATTTCCTACTGTCGTAGCTGTAATTTCCAAGTTCTCCAAAATAGGCAAACCAGCGCGCATTAAAGTTCCAAATGTTGTGGCAAAACGCTGATAAGCCATTTTTGATAATACAGTTTTAATAACGGGTAATCGAAAAGCTATTCTTTGAAAAAATGCTCGACCCGTTAAACTCATTTTATAAAACATTACCGCCGCTACAATAAGCAATACAAGACCAATTAAAAGATAAAGACCATAATTAGAAAGGAAAAATGAAACATCAAAAATAATTTTAGTAATAGGCGGCAAGGGCATATCGCCTCCTTGAAAAAGTGTTGCCATTTTAGGAATTGCAAAGGTCACTAATAAGGCAATAATACCAATCGAAGCCACTACTAGTAAAATTGGATAAATTAATGCTGATTTAATACGCTGTTGCAAATCCCTTTGTTTTTCAAGCGTTACACTTAATTCTTCAAAAACTGTTTCTAAGTTACCCGAAGCTTCGCCCGCTCGAATCAAGTTTGTAAAAACCGATGAAAATATTTTAGGGTATTTAGCAAAGGTGGTATAAAAAGGCTGCCCTTTTGATAAGTTCTCTCTAATTTCAATTAACAGAGAGCGCACTGCTGGTTTTTCGTAATCAGCGATTAAAATATCAATGGCTTTAAATATATCTGTTCCCACTTTTAACATTAAGGCTAAATCACGGGTCAAAAAAATTTGATCGTTAATGTTAATAGGAGAACCGAATAATCGCGTTTTTAATTTTGATTTAGTAGCAACTAGCTCTAAATTAATGGGATTAAGATCTTGAGATTTTAAGTATTCTAAAACAGCGTCTTCGTTGATAAAATCGCCTTCTCCTTCAATAATTTTTCCATCTTTAGTAGAAGCTCGATATTTAAATAACATATCTTTTATTGTAACTTATTCTCGAATAACTCTCAACACTTCTTCAATAGTAGTTATTCCTAGTTGCGCTTTGCGGATGCCATCTTCAAGCATTGTTATCATTCCTTTTTGTTTGGCTAGATTTTTTAAAACATCTAAAGAAAAATCGGGCTTGTTAACTAACCTTCTTAAATCTTCATCTAAATTCAATACTTCAAAAATACCCACCTGACCACGATAACCGCTATAATTACAAATAGGGCAACCAGCTCCACGATATAAAATTTTAGGCACTTCGATTTCTTCTCCTCCAATATCCTTTACCTGTCTTTTGAGAGATTCGATCATTTCTGGTTCAGGATTATAAGAAACGATGCAATCCTTACAAATGCGCCTTACCAAACGCTGGGCAATCACCGTATTCAAAACCGCTGCCACTAAAAACGCTGGAACGTTCATATCAATAAGTCGCGGCACTGCCGTTGGCGCATCATTAGTATGAAGCGAAGATAACACGAGATGACCGGTTAAAGCAGAATGAACGGCAATTTCGGCTGTTTCTTCATCGCGAATTTCACCAATCATAATGATATTAGGGTCTTGACGTAAAATTGCCCGTAATCCTGTAGCAAAGGTGATGCCAGCTTGAGGATTAATCTGAGTTTGATTTACGTAACGAATATAATACTCTATAGGATCTTCAATGGTAACAATATTAACGTCGGGTTTATTTAACATGTTTAAAATGGAGTACAAAGTAGTTGTCTTACCTGACCCTGTTGGACCAGTTACCAGAAGCATACCATAAGTTTTTTTAATACTATCCTCAACTATTAGAACTGTATCCTCTAGCATTCCTAATTCTCGCAAACTCATTGGCTTGGCCGTAGCGCGCAATAAACGCATCTCTACTTTTTCACCATAGAACGTGGGCATTATTGAAACACGAATATCCATTGCTTCGCCTAGTGCCTCATAGCGCAAGCGTCCATCTTGCGGTTTTCGATGTTCATCAATTTTTAAACCTGCCAAAATTTTAATTCTAGCCACAATTGCCGGCTGTACCTCTTTGGGGATGCGCAACATTTCATGAAGCACACCATCAATGCGGAATCGAATTAGAACAACGTCTTCTAAGACTTCGATGTGAATATCAGAAGCATTTAAAGAAATGGCATAGGCCAAAATAGCATCAACGATATTCACAATAGGGATTTCCTCGGCTACTTCTTTTTCTCCCATCATTTTTAACCGCGCGGTCTCTTTCAAATTGTCTTCAATAACTTTCTTAAAATCTTCTACTACTTCCTTTCCATAAAGTGAATACACATAATTTAAATCTTTGGCAGTGGTTAAAAAAACTTTGAGTGGCGCATTGACATATTTTTGAACAAAATTAATTGTTTCTAAATCACCCGGATCTTCCATCGCTAAATAAACAAACCCTTTATCGTCTTTATCAAAAACAGCTACACGCCGAAGACGAGCAGTTTCTTCTGGTAAAAGTGAAAGAATCGATTTTTTGATTAAACGGCCGCGTAATTTAATAAACGGCGTTTTAAAATAATCAGAATAAAATTGATAAACATAATCTTCGGAAATAAAACCACGAGAAATAAGAATGTCTACGAGGTCTTGACCGGTGCGTTGAGCATCTTCTTGTGCCAATTGAAAAGACTCAAGAGAAACTAATCCCGTATCAACTAAAAACTCCTTGAGCTTGTCTATTGGTAAACGTAGAGGCATATTAATTAAAAACTGATTTTAATAAGAAAATCGCCAATAATTGGAAGTGTTGCATATGTTCCTTGAAATAAAAATAAAATAATGGCTAAGGGCAACCAAAGATAATAAAGCGGCAAACGTTCTCCAAAATTAATTTTTTTAAAAATCAGTCGCAAAAAATAAAGAATCAGACCAATAATAAAAATGGCAAAAATATACACTAACCACAGCGGATGCCCTACTAACATTATAGCATAAAAAAACATCCAAGGCTCTTCTTTTTCAAAAAATCGTTCACCGGATAAACGATTAGCAATTTTGGTTAAAAAGAAAAAAAGCAATCCAATGAGAATAGGAAAAAGAGTCGGATAAATAATACGATAATCTATGTAATGAAAAAAGAATTGATTTAATTGCTGATGAGGCGGCAACAGAAACGGCCCCACATCAGAATTTTTAAAAACAAAATACTGATTAATAATTTTTACTACCATCTCCCCCACTTTTAAAACCAAAATCAAAATTACAGCCGGTTTGATGAATTGCTTTATTTTTTTAAAAGCGATGATCAAACCGACTGTAATAAGAAAATAGATTGCGGGTAGAAATGTAACAGTTTGACTTAAAAACAGCATAATTAAATCTTTCTGAGAAAATATTCTATCGTTTAAATTAAAAAAGCATGGCCGATCCTACTTCATAAAAATCTGCTTGATTGCCCCCGTCTTTACTTTCAACATCAGTCGTGCCAGCGCCATTACTATAGTAAGAAGACTCCATATTACAGAGTAACGTAAAAGTAGACGAAGCCGCATTGGATTTAAAGTAGTACGCGTAAGTAGTTGTATTAACGCTCGTGGTAGCATTTTTGGGGTCTAAAGGAATAGTAGAAAGAGGAGAGCCTGAAGAAATCTTCGTAAAATCAATGCTCGTCCAATTGCCACTAGGGCTTTGGGATGTGCTGCCTATAGAGCTGGTGCATGTCCCTATAGTCGGCGCGCCAACTTGACTTGCTCTACAAGAAGTATCGGTAAATAATTGCTGATCTGTAAGATATAAATTAAGCGCGGTTCTTAAGGCGTCTAAATCAGAAATACGCTTGGTATCACGAGTTTTCTTTAACATTTCTGCTGGATTAATAGTCACCACTACCACACTCATTAAGACTGCTAAAATGGCAATGACTACCAGAAGTTCAATTAGAGTAAATCCTTTTTTCATAAAATTTTAGTTATATTTGGATTATTAATTTTAAATTTGAAATTTTGTTTACGACCTTTTATTAATTAATTTTTGCTAACTTTTTAGTTAATTGAAAAGCGTTAAATCAGATCCAATTTCATAAACAGTAGCAGAATTGCCGCCATCAGAAGACATTAAACCACTATTACTATTAGCTTCTAATTTTGCATTCAATTCATACATAGTTTTGGTGGAGGAAACAGTAAAAGCGTAAAAATAGGGATTGGAGTTGGTGGGATCAACGGGTAAAGAAGAAAGTGGAGATCTGATACTCAAACTTGTGAAATTAAGTGGGATCCATCCGTTACCATCAACCTTGCGGGGATCTGCCACGCATTGAGTTGCTGTTTTGCCGCCATAAGACGCAACAGTACAAGGTGAACCCGACAAAGAAAGATAGGCTTTAGTATTGTCAAGGCTTGTAAAGTCCTTATCTTCGCTTAAATATAAATTGAGTGCAGTTCTTAAAGCATCCAAATCAGAAACTCTTCTTGAATCCCGAGATTTTTTTAACATTTCCGCAGGATTAATTGTTATAACCACGACGCTCATTAAAACCGCTAAAATTGCAATAACGACTAATAGTTCGATGAGAGTAAATCCTTTTGTGGGTTGACTGAAATAATTTTTTGGGTTAACCATCGTTCTATAAATTAAATCTAAAATAGACCTTTTATTTTTTTTGAAGAAATTCTTTAATTTTTAATATTAAATCGTCAATGGAAATTTTGGCTTTAACAAAATATTCCACGGCGCCTAATTGCTTCCCTCTTTGAATATCAGCTGTTTGACCTAAATTGGATAAAATAATTACGGGTTTATTACGCAAGCTCGGATTTAAAGAAATATCTTCCAAAACTTCAAAGCCGCTTTTTTTAGGCAAAATTAAATCAAGCAGAATCAAATCAGGTTCTATCTCTTTTAATTTTTTTAAAGCCTCTTCTCCATCTTTTGCTTGTATAACCTCAAATTTATCTTTTTCTAATCTTAATTTCAATAAATTAGCTAAAAATGGGTCATCTTCGATGACTAAAATTTTTGAGGTGTAATTATTAGTATTATTCTGATTTTCCATAGCTTCTTTTAATTATAAAATAATATTTTATTAAATCAATTGTGGATATCTTTTGATATAATAACAAAAAACACTGCCGAAAGGCAGTGTTTTAAAATAAATTTCTTCTTCATTGCTTCGTGCCGCCCCATCAAAAAAATGATGACCGACCTAAGGCCCTATCTCTTTAACAAGATAGGCAAGTATCCTTTAAAGATGATCCACCGACAGCTTCCGCTACCGGTGCCTTGTTACGACTTCGTCCCTGTTACCGAGCCCAGCTTAATCCCGCCCTTTTGGCACTAGACAATTATAATATTGTTGTAATGCCCAAAGGGCGGGACTTCGGCTGTTCCCGGCTCCCTTGACGTGACGGGCAGTGAGTACAGGACTCGAGAACGTATTCACCGCGGCATGGCTGATCCGCGATTACTAGCGATTCCGGCTTCATGAGGGCGAGTTGCAGCCCTCAATCCGAACTGGGGCCGGATTTTTGGGATTAGCTCCACCTTGCGGTTTGGCAACCCTTTGTTCCGGCCATTGTATCATGAGTGTCGCCCAGGACATCAGAAGGCCATGCTGATTTAACGTCATCCCCTCCTTCCTCCCCCGCCTAAACTTTCAAACTCAAACATATAAAATTTTGAAATTTGAAAACTTAGGCGGGGGCAGTTTCGCATGACAGATTTAACATGCGATAGGGGTTGCGCTCGTTGCCCCACTTAAGGGAACAACTCAAGCCACGAGCTGACGATAACCATGCAGCACCTGTGCTGGCGTCCTTGAAAAGACGGCCATCCTTTCGGACAACCTTCACCAGCATTTCAAGCCCTGGTAAGGTTCTTCGTTTTGTGTCGAATTAAACCTCATGATCCACCGCTTGTGCGAGTCCCCGTCTATTCCTTTGAGTTTTAGCCTTGCGGCCGTACTTCCCAGGCGGCCGACTTAACGCGTTAGCTTCGCCACTCCGAGGGTCGATACTCGAAACAGCTAGTCGGCATCGTTTAGGGTGTGGACTACAAGGGTATCTAATCCTTTTTGCTCCCCACACTTTCGTGCCTCAGTGTCAGAAATACCCCAGTGGCTCGTTTTCACCTCTGGCGTTCCTGCCGATATCAACGGATTTCACCCCTACACCGGCAGTTCCAGCCACCTCTGGTACTCTCTAGCTTATTCATCTCTTTGGCGCTTCCCAAGTTGAGCTTGGGACTTTAACCAAAGATGCAATAAACCACCTACGCACCCTTTACGCCCAATAAATCCGGATAACGCTTGGGGCCTACGTATTACCGCGGCTGCTGGCACGTAGTTGGCAGCCCCTTATTCCTTAGGTACCATCAATTAGTGCAAAACACTAATTTTTTCCCTAAGAAAAGAAGTTTACACCCCGAAGGGCTTCTTCCTTCACGCGGCGTCGCTCGGTCAGGCTTGCGCCCATTGCCGAATATTCTCGACTGCTGCCTCCCGTAGGAGTGGGACCCGTATCTCAGTGTCCCTGTTGGGGAACAGCCTCTCAGCTCCCCTACCCGTCATAGGCTTGGTGGGCCATTACCTCACCAACTACCTGATAGGACCTAGACCCATCAGAGAGCGAATTGCTTCTTTATCCAATTCTTGAAAAGAATTGGAGCCATTGGGAATTACCTCATCTTTCGATAAGCTATGCCCAACTCTCCGGTAGGTATCAAGGTATTACTAACCCGTCTGCCACTCCTCTTGTGCAAGCACAAGAAGCGTTCGACTTGCATGCCTTATCCACGCCGCCAGCGTTCATCCTGGACCAGGATCAAATCCTCAGAAAAAATAAAGTCTAACTCTGATTAATCAGAATTAAACTTAGAAAATCTAATTAAATATTAGATTATAAACTCAAAAGACGACACGAAACAATGAAGAAAAAATTTATTTTTTCATTCGCTATTTTGTTTTAAAAGAACACCGTTAAAGATAAATGATTATCTCTAACTTTATCAATTTTATTAAAAATTAATCCGCTGTCAAGCAATATAATATTAGAATTACATCAAAAAATTACAATATCCAATATTTTTATGTTTTACTTGGAAGTTTGTTGCTAATAGACAATCAAAAAATTGATATAATCTTTTAAAGAAGAGCAGGTGAAAGCAAGACGCCGAGAAAAATTTTCAAAGAAAATTTTTCTCGGCGTCTTTAACATCTAAATATTATTGACTCAACAACAAACTAACGTTTTGACCATTGTGGAGCGCGACGGGCTTTCTTCAATCCGTATTTCTTTCTTTCTACCATTCTAGCATCGCGTGTTAAATAACCAGCTCGACGCAAACGTTTTTTGAAATCGGGATTAAAAGAAACCAGAGCACGACTAATGCCCAAACGCACTGCTTCAGCCTGGGCAGATAATCCACCGCCAACAACATGAGCTGTTAAACCAAACTTTCCATTGCATTTCATTTTTTCAAAAGGCGCTTCTACTGTTGCTTGCCATTTTTTCAAAGGAAAATAAACTTTGTAATCCTTGCCATTAATTATAATATCTTTGTTTTTTGTATATAAACGCACCCGCGCCGTAGCTGTTTTACGCGATCCAACTCCTTCATAATAAACCTTTGTTTTTTTATCATTCTCTTTTTCTTCTTTTTCTAATTTCTCTTCTTTTAATTCCTCAGCGGCTCCAATATCCATTTTGACAACCGCGTTTTCAGACGCAATTTCTGCTTGTTTTTTTTCTTTTTCCTTTTTAACAACTGCTTTTGTTGGTTTTTTTTCAGAAATGGTTGATTTTTTTCTAGGCATAAAGTTTTAAATTTTTAATTCTCTTTGACCTTAGGCTGTTTTTAGGCAACATTCCCAAAATTGCTTTTTTTAGAACTTCAGTTGGATTTTTTTCAAAAATATTCTTCATTGATTTTTTCTTCAAATGACCGCTATATCCTGTATGATGATAGTAAATTTTTTGCTCTAATTTTTTCCCGGTTAATTTCATTTTGGAAACATTTTCTACAATAACTTTAACATCAGCCACTTTATTAGGCTGATAGTCTGGCTCATCCTTGCCTTGTAAAATTAAAGAGATTTCTGAAGCAAGGTGTCCTAATGATTTATTAGTAGCATCAATTTTGTATTCACGCATATTTTTATAAAACAAACTCTACAACGGCAACTGGTGCTCCATCTCGCTTTCGACGACGCGGGCTTTTCACAATTCTGATATAGCCACCTTTTCGATTTTTTAATTGAGGTGCAATATTATAAAAAAGTTCTTTTGCCGATTTTTCCCCAATACGACTGATAAGCAGTCGATAAGCTGATAGTGTTTGTTTTTTAGCTAACGTAACTAATTTTTCTGTTTGAACTTTTAATTCGCGTGCTCGAGCCTCTGTTGTTTCAATTTTTTTATTAATAATAAGATTATTAATTAAACTCTTCATAAAGAGCTTTCTATCACCACGCGTTCTACCAAATTTTCTGCCTTTGTTTAAATGTCTCATAATTATTTTTTAGTTTTTTTAGATTTCGCTGGTTTCTTTTTGGTTTCTTTCTCTTTAGTTTTTTTCTTAACAACTTCTTTTTCTTTTGGTTCCTTTTCTTCCAAAAGAGGAATGTCGGATATTATTCTATAATGTTCTTCCAAAATATTAGCGGCTTGTTTTAAGGCCATTCGTGGCAAAATACTTCCGTCTGTCTCAATAAAAATTCTCAAACGATTATAATCCGTTCTTTCTCCGACACGCATATTCTCTACTTCAAAATTCACTTTTTTAATAGGCGTAAATGTAGCATCTAAACTAATGGTTCCGATGGGTAATTTTTCTTTTTGTCTCGCCTCAGCAGGCACATAACCCACCCCTTCTTCAACGGTTAAAATTAATTCTAGTTCTGCTTTTTTATCAGTTAAAGTTGCGATATGAGTATCGGGCGTCAAAATTTCCACATTAGAATTTTTTTCTATATCTCTAGCTTTCACCTCACCCTCGCCTTTGGCTTTTAAAATTAGCGTATGCGGTCCTTCCGAAAAACACTTAACCCTGATTTTTTTAAGATTAAGGATGATTTGAATAACATCTTCTAAAACACCATCAATGACTGAAAATTCGTGAGGAACGCCTTTAATCTGAACGGTAGTAATAGCAAAGCCTTTTAAAGAAGAAAGAAGGACTCTTCTTAAGGCATTGCCAATGGTGATGCCATAACCTGTATAGAGATTTTCTATTTCAAAAACTCCTTCTGTTTCTGTTTCCTTGATGATTTTTGGTTTATTAGGAAAAGTAAAACCTGTCATAAATTTTTTAGTGCGAATAAAACTCGACTATTTGTCTAAAATCAAATGGAGGCATTTGTTTAGCCAAGCTAGGTTCGGCAACAACTTTTGCCTCTAATTTTTCCGGATTTAAACTGAGATAATCCGGGCATTGGACCTTTTTTAAATTTTTAGAAAGATTTTTAATAGGAACTTTAGATAAGCTTTGGGGTCTGATAGTAATTACATCGCCCTTTTTTAACTCATAAGCTGGAACATCAATTTTTTTATTATTTACAAGAATATGTCCGTGGCTAACCATTTGTCGCGCCGCTTGCCGCGATGGTGCAAATCCTAAACGAAAAATTACATTATCTAATCTTAACTCCAATTTTTGAAAAAACGTATCACTGGTTGATTCTGGGCTTTTTGTTGCTTCTCTAAAATATTTTCTCATCTGCGCTTCATTAACGCCATAAGTGAGTTTGACTTTTCGCATTTCATTTAATTGACGACCGTATTCTGAAGCGGTTTTCGCTTTTCTTTTTTTATGCATACCTGGAGCATAAGGCTTTCTAATAAGGGCGCATTTTATTGAATAGCATCGCTCGCCTTTTAAGAAAAGCTTTTCTCCCGCCCGGCGACATTTTCGACATTGAGCATCTAAAGCCATATTATTAATAATTAAACTCTTCTCACTTTTGGCGGCCGACAACCACCATGAGGAACTGGAGTAATATCTTTAATACTCACAATGTTAAACTCTTGAGCTATTAAACTGCGCAAGGCTGCCTCACGACCAGCGCCAAGCCCTTTTAAATAAACCTCGAATTCAGAAATATGTAATTTCTTAATTTTTTGAGCAATTGATTCTGCCACTTTGGCAGCAGCAAAAGAAGTCGCTTTTTTGGGACCTTTAAACTGAAGATGGCCAGCCGAAGACCACGCCAAAACATTGCCTTCCTTATCGGCCACTGTAATTAAGGTATTATTATATGAAGAAGTAATATAAATTTTGGCAGAAGTATAAGCGCCCTTTTTCTCAATTTCTTTCGCCTCTGTCTTTTTCATTGCTGACTCCAAAACTTCTTTTTCTTTTAATACTTCTTCTTCATTTTGAACAATAACTCGTTTCTTTCCCATATTATTTAAGCTCTAACTTACGTTTACCACTACCGACCGTTCGCCTAACATTACCCCTGACTGTTCGTGAATTAGTTTTTGTTCTTTGACCACGCACAGGTAATTTACGAGCATGACGAATACCTCGATAAGCATTAATATCTTTGAGACGACGCACATTAGATTGAATTTCTCTTCTTAAATCACCTTCTATTTTATAATTATTATCAATGATTTCTTGTAAACGACTAATTTCCATTGCGGTCAGATCTTTTGTTTTCTTTTGAATATCAATGTTAGCTGTTTTTAAAATTTTTTTAGCCAAAGATTGGCCTATTCCATAAATATAAGAAAGGCTTATATAAATAGATTTATTATCGGGAATATTAACATTACAAATTCTTACCATAGTTTAACCTTGTCTTTGTTTATGCTTCGGATTCTTTTTGCAAATAATAAAAACGCGGTTTTTGCGTTTAACCACTTTGCAATCACGACATATTTTTTTGACTGATGCACGAACCTTCATAATATTATTTTCTATATACAATTCGGCCTCTTTTGTCATCATACGGACTCATTTCAACGACCACTCGATCGCCTACTAAAATGCGAATAAAATTCAAACGCAGTTTGCCAGCTAAATGCGCCAAAATTTCTCGGCCATCATCTAATCGCACTTTAAAAGTAGTACTAGGTAGCGCCTCAATTACAACGCCTTCGTATTGATTTTGCTTCATAAAAAAATTACTGCAAACCAAATTGTAAATATATTTGTATTATAAAAATCTTTTTTCATTAGTCAACTCTCGATTGTCCTAAACCGCCTGTCCATCTAAACTTATTTTTATTCTTGCACTATTAAGAGGAAGAAATTCTAAAAATTTCGGCCAAATATCAACATTGATATTTTCAATATTTTTGTATTGCTCAAATAGCTTTTCCAATTCTTTAGTACTTTTCCCTACAAGTTGATCTCTAAATTGATTTACATCAACAGGATCACGAAAAACAAGATTCGCTAATACAGGAAAAGATAATAATTTTCTATCACTAAAATCAACTCGCGGAACGCCATATTCAAAATGATAGCTAAATAATTCTTTTTCGCTTAAAGAATTGTCGTCTTTGATGGCTACAGCCGTAAACAAATGCTTAATATCACTCTCTTGAAAAGCTAAAACCTTCAATGCCACTTTAGCAGTCATTTCAAATTCTTCTGCTTTTTCACCTAACGCAGGTGAGGTTGTGGCAGAAACAACAATTAATTGTTTGGCATCATCTAAAACAATACTTCCAGCTGGTAATTTTGTTTGCAGTTCTTCATTAAGAGAAACATAAGCGATGTCTGCAATTTTCTTTTTGGCATTGGTGATATCTGTTTGCCCCACTACTTTTGTTTGACCAATATAACCGCCAGTCATTGGTTTTAAGGATTCGCCGTAAAATTTTTCATAGCGCGGCGTTCCTTGAAATCCAGGAATAGTAAATCTGGTTGGTCCAATATTGTAACTCTCGCCAGGTCGATCAGCAACTACTTCGGCGTCAATGTATGAAGGAGCAATTTTCCCGTTTTCTATTTTGGCTCCGGGCACAACTACTTTATTGACCAAACGAAAAATCTTTCCATCGGGTGCCATAAAGCGCGTTGTAGCCACGAGCGCTTGAGGGCTTGAGCTATAAGCATTATAAATTCTAATTGTTCCTTTAGCCTTTGCTTCAATATTTTTAATTTCGGTGGCAGGAAATTTTTGAGTAATTGTCCGGCTACTTTCGAAATAAAACAATGGTATCTGAAAATTATTATAATCCACCTCTTGAATATTGCTCGTCGCTAAAACTGGCAATTGTTCTTCCCACTCATATTTTTTAGAAATAATATCTACTTCTGCCTTGGCTAAAAAATTGATAAAAAGGTAAGATGCTATAAAAAATAAAAGAATAATTCCCAAAGTAATCCAAACTCCTTTGCCAAAATGAATTTTTTTATGTTCTTTCTTCCGTGCTTTTCTTAATTCTTTTTCAGAAATCTCTATTTCCGAAAAAGTCTCTTTATCAAAATAATCGGTAAAAAATTTTTTCTCTTTGGGGGGATTTATTTCTTCGTCGGGTTTCGTTTTGTTTTTTGACCCCTCTTGCATTTCCACTCCATCAAAAACCGATTCTGTCATTTTCTTAGACTTACTTATCTTATTTATCTGAGGCGGACGAATATCCCCTATTAAAATTTTGTTTTTAATGCTTGGCCGACTAATTTGCGACAACTCTGCAATTTTTATTCCTGATTCTTTAGCCATTAACGACACCTCTTCGGCATCGCTATTAATATAAATCTTTTTATTAGCTGCATCAGCCTCACGTTTAATTAAACGGAAGTTCAAAATAGATTCGCTAATTCTAGCATTTTCAGGAACGATCAAAATAAC
>DAOSMC010000004.1:0-37999 GCA_035369485.1 Minisyncoccota bacterium
AAAAAATTTCTCCAGAAGAAAAAGAAATTTATGAAAAATTATTTAATGAATTAGACGAACAATCAGAAGTTAAAGATATTTTTTCTACTATTGAATTTTAATTTTAGCATATGAAAATTTTGGGTTTTGATCCGGGAACAAAACGATTAGGCTATGGCATCATTCGTCCAACAAAAAATACTTTTGAAGTTTTAACATACGGTTGTTTTGAGCCCAAGGCGTTAAAAGAAGAAAAAATTTTAGAAGAAATTTTTGGAAAAACTAATCAATTGATAAAAAAATATAAACCAAATCTAGTAGCCATTGAAAAAATTTTCTTTTTTCACAATCAAAAAACAGCTTTTCAAATTAGTCACGTCAGAGGTGTTTTGCTTCTCGCAAGCAGTCAAAATAATATTCCTATTTGTCAACCAACACCATTAGAAATTAAAACTTGTCTCACTGGTTATGGCCGCGCTGAAAAAAAAGATGTTGGTTTCATGGTAAAAAAAATTCTTAAATTAAATAAAATTCCCGATCCAGATGATATTGGAGATGCTTTGGCGTGTGCTCTGACAGCTTTTTATTTTCAAAAACAGAGGTCTATTTCTAAATAATAAGCACTTGTGGAAAAAAGAGTAATCCACAGGTAATCCACATTTGCTTATATACTATTTTACAAGGTATTTATATAATACTATTGCGTTTTTAAATCTTTAATTCATAATTGGATGTGAATATGGACAATAAAGAACTTTGGCAATCGGTTTTAGGGGAGTTAGAGCTTCAAATTTCTAAGCCTAATTTTCAGACTTGGTTTAAAAATAGTGAACTTTTAGAAAAAGGAGGAGATTATGTAGTGATTGGCCTTGACAGTGCCTTTGCAAAAGAGTGGGTGGAAACAAAATATGATAAATTGATTTTAAAAATTATCAGAAATTTTGAACCAGAAATTAAAGAAGTGCGCTATCAAATCCAATCTAGCAACAAACCGGCTGTTATTGCTATTAAGAAGAAAGTGGAAGTACCTCAAGAAACAGAATCGCTTAATATTTCCGAATATAATATTGACCCTAGAACCAATTTAAATTCTCGCTATACATTTCAAAATTTTGTAGTGGGCTCTAATAACGAACTCGCTTATTCAGCAGCAATGGCTGTTGTAAAAGAATTGGGGAAAAAATATAATCCGCTCTTTATTTATGGCGGGGTGGGTTTAGGAAAAACTCATTTAATTCAAGCAACGGGTAACGAACTAAGAAAAAATTATAAAAATAAAATTGGTATCCGATATGTTTCCACAGAGACTTTTGTTAATGAAGTGATTAATGGAATTAAAAACAAAAGAATGGAAGATGTAAAAAATAAATATCGTAAGGTGGATGTTTTAATTATTGATGATATTCAATTTATTGCTGGTAAAGAAAAAACTCAGGAAGAATTTTTCCATACTTTTAATACATTATATGAAAACAACAAACAGATCATTATTTCTTCTGATCGATCGCCATATTTATTATCCACTCTAGAAGAACGATTGCGTTCTCGTTTTGAAGGAGGTATGGTGGCTGATATTAGCTATCCTGATTTTGAAACGCGAATGGCTATTTTAAAGCTAAAATTACAAAATACACATAGTGATTTTTATATTTCTGATGAAATTTTAGGATTAATTGCAGAAAAATTTCCCTACAACATTAGAGAATTGGAAGGTGCCCTTACACGTTTATTAGGCATTTTAAAAATTAGAAAATTAAACCCCACTCGTCAAAATATAGAAAGTCTTTTAGATGAAATTACTAGCCAGCGCGTAATGATTATTGCGCCAGAAGTAGTGATAAAAATTGTCAGTGAATTTTATAACATTCCAGAAAAAGATTTATTAAGTCATTCGCGTAAAAAAGAATTGGTAAAACCTCGCCAGATTATCATGTATATTTTGCGTGAATATTTAAAATATTCCTTTCCGACGATTGCACGCAAATTAGGTGATCGCGATCATACTACTGTTTTACATGCTTATAATAAAATCTCTCAACAATTAAACAAAGATCATCTTTTAACTCAAGAGATTAATCTTATTAAAGAAAAAATTTACAATAAACACTAATAATAAAATAGTTATCCTAAACATTTCATCATTTTTCAGCTATTTATACACAAGTAATCCAATGGTGTTAAAAAACAAAAAGTGTTTTATAATGTAATAAAATAAGCTATAAAATATTTTTTTAATAATAAAATGTCGTCTCTATTACAACTACTTAATATAAAAATATGAAAATAATAGTTATGAGGGAAAATTTAAAAAAGGCTTTTTCTGATGTTGAAGGAGGAATTGGTAATGGTGTTATTCTTCCCATATTAAAAAACATTTTAATCAGCACTGAAAAGGGGCGAATTAAAATGTGTGCTACAGATTTAGAGGTGGCAATTACAAGTTGGGTTAATGGAAAAATTGTGGACGAAGGGGGGATAACTATTCCTGCTGGTGTTTTTGGTGCAGTTTTAAATAATATTACTGAACCAAAATTAGAGTTAGATTCTACAGATTCCAAATTAAAAATCAAAAGTGATAAATCCGAAAATATTATTCAAGGTATAAAAGATAGCGAGTTTCCTATTATTCCTCAAATTAAATCCGATAATTTTATTGAAATTAAAAGTGATTTATTTAAAAAAAGCCTTAATCAAATCATCAACGCCGCTTCTCCCACTAATCGGCGAGTAGAATTAAATGGAATCCTTTTCTTTTTAAATAATGAATTAAAATTAGTTGCTACCGATACTTTTCGATTAGCAGAAAAAACTATTAAATCTAATGAGTTTCAAACTAATATTACTGAATTAAAAGCTATTGTACCATTGAGAGTGATCCAGGAGTTTCTAAGAATTTGTAAGGAAGATAAAAAAATAAAAATTTATTTTGATCCTCATCAAATTTTATTTGATTTAGAGAATGTTCAAATTATTTCACGTTTAATAGAGGGCAGTTTTCCTGATTATCAAGCTATTATTCCTAAAAATTATATGACCACAGTTTTGGTTAATAAAGAATCTTTATACGAAGCTATTCGTTTGGCGGCAATTTTCTCATCAAAAATTAACAACGTCAATATTAAATTAAAAAGCCCTAATAAAATTATAGTATTTAACGAAGAATCAAGTATTGGAGAAAATAAATCAGAATTAGATGCAGAAGTAGAGGGTGAAAATCAGGAGTTAATTTTTAATTGGCATTATTTTCTTGATGGTTTAAAAGGTATTGATGGAGAAAATGTTTTGTTGGGTTTTAATGGGGATATTAAACCAGTATTGATAAAATCCACCAACAAAGATGATTATTTTTATATTTTGATGCCAATTAAAAATAGTTAATATGACCAGAGAAGAAGCTTTTCATTTACTCAAAAATAAAATTAATGATCCAAATATGATCAAGCATTCTTTAGCAGTGGAAGCTTGTTTGAGGGAGTTGGCGCGTTATTTTAATCAAAATGAAGATCAGTGGGGGTTGGCGGGTTTATTGCATGACTATGATTATAAAGAGATGATCAACAATCCCGAGCGCCATGGTCTTGCGGCGGCTGAAGAATTAGAAAAATTAGGGTTGACCGATCCGGTGATTCTGCAGGCAATTCGTGCTCATAATGAACAAAACCATACTCCCCGAGAATCTCTTTTAGATAAAGCGATTCATGCCGTGGATCCTTTAACTGGATTAATTGTGGCTGCCACTTTAGTGCTGCCATCTAAAAAAATACAAGATTTAACTGTTGAAAATATTCTAAAACGTTATCGGGAAAAACGTTTTGCTGCCGGTGCGAATCGAGAAATTATAGCTCGTTGTGTTGATTTAAATCTCAGTCTAGAACAATTTATCAGCATCTGCCTACAGGCAATGCAAAAAATCAGCGACAATTTAGGTTTATAATTAATGAAGCATCTCTAATATTGAGAGTTGTTGTTCTATTTTTTCTTTCAATAAAGGATATTTATTTAATGTTGGGTCAGTATTTAATAAATTTTCTGCTTCTTTTTTGGTTATTTCGATGAGATTTAAATTTTTTAAAGCCTCCATAAAATAATCAGGCAATCCTGATTGACGTTTGCCTAAAAATTCTCCAGGACCGCGCATTTGTAAATCTAATTCTGCCAACTCAAACGAATTTTTCGCTTTTAATATTGCTTCAAGGCGTTTGTGACTATTTGCATTACTAGTTTCCGTAAAAAGAAAACAATATGATTGATGATTACCTCGACCAACGCGACCCCGAAATTGATATAATTGTGCCAAACCAAAACGTTCTGCTCCTTCAATCATCATCACAGTGGCATTAGGAACATCAATACCCACTTCAATTACCGAAGTGGAAATTAAAATATCAATTTCTTGATTAAGAAATTTTTTCATAATACTATCTTTTGTTTCGGTTTTCATCTTTCCATGCAGCATAGCAATTGAGAGGTCGGGGAAAACTTCTTTTTTTAATTTTTCGTATTCTTGAGTTACACTTTTAACTTCTAATTGCAATGAATTATTAATAAGTGGACAAATTACAAAAACTTGGCGACCGGCTTGAACTTGAGAACGGATAAATTGATAAACTTTTTCTCTTTGAGGAGGAGTAATTATTTTGGTAATAATCGGTTTGCGATTTTTGGGCAATTCTTTAATTGAAGAAATATCAAGATCGCCCCACAATGTTAAAGCTAATGTGCGCGGAATGGGGGTGGCTGTCATTGAAAGTAAATGAGGGATAAAATTGTTTTTATTTTCCAAAAGTTTTTTTCTTTGCTCTACGCCAAAACGATGTTGTTCATCAATAATTGCCAATCCCAAATGTGGAAAGCGAACGTTTTTTTGAATTAAAGCATGAGTGCCAATAATAATTTGAATCTGTTGTTGAGCACATTGTTTTAAAAAATCTTTTTTCGTCAGGATAGAAACAAGTCCATTCCAACTGATTTGGGTTGTTGCAGAGGTGATTAATCCGATAGTAATATCAAAATCTTTAAATAATTGAGTAAAAGTACGGAAATGTTGTTCAGCGAGAATTTCGGTAGGCGCCATAAACGCTACCTGATAATTATTCTTTACGGTCATTAAAGCGGCGATGGCTGCCACTATTGTTTTGCCCGAACCAACATCGCCTTGCAGAAGCCGATTCATTGGTTTGTCTTTTTGGAGATCTTTTAAAATATCGAGAATGGCGTTTTTTTGATTTTGGGTAAGTTGAAAATTTAATTTATCGGTAAATTTTTTAAGCGCTTCCATATTGGATTTAATATAAAATCCGCGATATTGTTTTAATTGCAATCGCTGTTTGGTTACAATGAGTTCGAGGATAAAGAGATTTTCAAAATGAAATCTTTTTTTGGCAGCTTCAGCATTTATTAAAGACGTTGGAAAATGAATTTGATGGAGGGCGGTTTTTAAATCTAAGAGATGATATTTTTGACGCAAAAAAAGAGGCAGGGGATCTATTGGAAAACGAGTCTGATTGAGACATTTTTTGATAAAAAATCTTAAAGCTCTTGAGCTGAGTCCTGCTGTCTCGGAATAAACCGGAATTAAACCAGCAGTTTCGCGTCGATTAGAAAAATCTTGTTGATATATTTTTTCGTAATGAGAAGGTATAAAATAAGTACCATTTTTTTCTTTACTAAGACGGCCCGCAATACTAATCCAATCATTAGTTTTAAGATTTTTCATTAAAAATGGCTGGTTGAACCAAATAACTTTCAAAGTGCCAGTTTCATCTTCTATCACAGCTTCAGTGATAAACATTTTTTTATGCCAAGTGCGAAATGTTTTGATCTGTAAAATTTTTCCTACAATGGTTGCAACTTCATCCGGTGTTAGCTGGGAAATTTTTTTAATTTGAGAAAAATCCTCGTATCGAAAAGGAAAATAAAATAAAAGATCGCCTACTGTTTTAATTCCTAATTTATAGAATCTTTTTAAATAGGCGGGTCCCACACCGGGTATTAATTGAATAGGTGTTTGAAAGTCAAACATATTATCATTATAAAGTCCAAATTGGAAAATAGACAGTCTTATAGATTATAGTATAAAATTAAACTTTTAGAGAAAATTAATTTTTAGAGATTAGATTTTTAATATTAAGATGAGAAATTCTTTGTGGATTTTTTAAGAAAGCGGCGGAAAATTTCTTTGAAATTTTCCGCCGCCGGTTTTTATTTTTTGTCATTATGAGTACTTTTTTCATTGTCATCCTGTTTTTTTATCGTCATCCTGAGGACTTTAGTCCGAAGGACCCCATGGCTTTTAGCAATAATCAGCAATCTTTGCTGTGGATGGGATTCTTCGGACTTCGTCCTCAGAATGACAAAAAATAAAAACACTCAGAATAACTGCTGTTTTTCTCTGTCATCCTGAGCGTTAGCGAAGGATCCCTCGGCTTTCAGCAATATAGTTTTAACGTCGTTTTTGCTAAATGTAAAATACTTTATAACATTCTCACATTCTTGAGAATGTGAGAATGTTTAGGGTGTGGCGGCGAAGGCCAAAGGCCTTCGCCGCCAACAGTTTGCCGCCCGAATATTTTCTGCCACCAGATTATTTATTAGCTCATGAATTAATTCATGAGCTGAAGCAATTAATTATTTTTTATTGTACCCCCACGAGGAATTGAACCTCGATCTCAGCCTCCGCAGGGCTGCGCTCTATCCGTTGAGCTATGAGGGCCTTATTATTAAAAGAGATTAGCTAATAAATCCATGAGCGATGGTTTAATTTCCTTTTCTTTTAAAAAATTATTCAAGAATTCTCGAATTTTGACAGTTTTTTCTTTTTTAAAAGGAAGAAAAATGTGTTTATCAAATAATTTATCAGTTTCAAAAATAATAAAATTTTTATCAGCTGTTTCTAAAATAGAATAATACTTAATATCGTGATATGAAACAAAATCATCATCAACATAAAACCCATCCGGAGTGAGACGATACCACGTTTTCCGAGATTTTAAAAATAATAGAACAAAAAGAAGGGCGCCTAAAATTAGAATAGCCAAAAAGATCCAATTGCTGGTGATAATAGCAACAATACTACAGATAACGATTACAGCAAAAAAAATGATTGAAAACCAAGAATTAATTGCATATTTTTTTTCAATAGTCCACCAAATAGGCTGCAATTTTTTTTGTGCACTAAGTCTAGGCGAAACCTCTGACGTTTTTTCATTAAAGGAGACACTGGCGAGTTCATTACTATTTGAAAAGCGTGTTTTTTCTTGAATATTTTTTGACGCTGCTTTTCGTAAATCTAAAACGTCGGTATTATCCGATGGCTTATTTTTTTGACGAGCAATCGCATCTAATTTTTTACTCATTGTTTTGATTTAAAAAATTTTCTTTAAGGCGCAGATTAATGCGTTTTTCGTTCAGATTAACGGTATCGATTATAAATTCTAACTCTTGATTAAGCGCGAGCTTTTGTTGCATGGCTTCTATACCACCAAATTCAGAAGAATGAATAAAACCAAAAACATCATCTTCAATTTGAATTAAAGCTCCAAAGGGAATAAATTTATGGACTTTTCCTTTTATGACTTGTTGGGGTTGATATTGCTGTAATTTTTTAAGAACAGGATCTTCTTTTTGCGCTCTTAGAGAAAGGATAATTTTTTTATTTTTGTTAATAGAAATAATTTGAAAGCGATAAACTTGGTCAGGCTTAATGACGTCTTCTAATTTATCAATGGGCGTCCAAGAAACTTCTTCTAAAGGGAGGAAGGCTTTTAATTGAGGATAATCTTTAAGATTAATAATCGCACCACCGTTGATAATTTTGTTTAAAGAGCCCTCAACCTGATCGCCTACCTTTAATTTATCTATAATATCTTGCATGGCGTCTTCTTCTATTTTCTTTTCTGAAAAAATAATTTTTCCTAAAGCAGGATTAAAATTGATAATTTTGACCTCAATATCTTGACCAATTAATTCTTCAAGCGCTTCAAGAATTTTTTCTTTATCACCTCCTTCAACTCGAGGAAAATGTTTTTCTGACATTTGGGAGGTTGGCAAAAAACCTTGAAGGTCATTAATTTTAATGAGTAAACCTCCACGATTAGCGCTTACGACTTTGCCCACAATAGATTGGTTATTATTCATGAGATCTTTAATCCATCGGTATTGATTGTCTTGAGGGTTGTCTTGCAAAGATACATCAACCATCCCAAATTCATTTTCAGGGCTGAGAACTTTTACGCGCACAACATCGCCCTCTTTTAATTCCTCAATGTATTTGGCAGAGCGAGTAAATTCAGCTCCCCAAACAATTCCAATTCCGTATTGGCCTAAATCTAAATAAAGGCTGCGAGGAGTTTTCCTTAAAATTTTTGCCTCAACAACACTGTTTGTATTTAATCGAGGAACATCAACGTGATGCCACCAAGTTGGTCTCTTTTTAATTGCGGGTGAGGAAGAATTTTGATTAACCATATTTCAATATATTATCAATTTCTTTTAAAAAGTCCAGAGGGTTAATGAGAATAGAAGTTTTTTAAGTAAGAAAGGGAGATGGGCGCGGCGGTAATTTTCTTTTAGAAAATTACCGCCGCGTCGCCGCCTTTCATTTTTTATTTGCAACTTAACTTCATAAAATTTAAGCGAATTTTCATATTTTTATAACAAAAAATCTTCCAGAATTTGATTTTTTCATTTAAAATTGCTAAAATTTTCGTATATGACTATTGAATGGTTTGGTGAAGGATGTTTTAAAATTACAGAAACCGGCAACCATTTTTCGATTTTAACTGAGCCACCGACTCGCGAATCAGGTCTAGCTGTACCACGCCATAAAGTTGATGTGGCGCTTAATGTTTTTTCAGATCTCTCGGATAGTTTGTTCAGTCAGGAAAAGAAAGAGAACTTTGTCATTACTAATGCTGGTGATTATGAATTAAAAGGGGTTTTTATTAGAGGCATCCTTTTGAGTGTTAATAAAAGCATTATTAAAAGCGCTTATAAAATAAAAATGGAAGATATCAACATTGGTTATTTGGGCATGATTAATTCAAAAGAAATAACGCCAGAAGTAGGAAATTTTTTTAGCGATACTGATATTGTTTTGGTGCCCATAGGAGGAGGAGACGTAATAGACGCGGCGGAGGCTAAAAACATTATCAAGCAATTAGAGCCCAAAATCGTTATTCCTATGTATTATAAAATTCCAGGGTTGAAAATAAAAAGAGCTGAGTTAGAAAATTTTTTAAAAAAAATGGAAGTTAAATCAGTAGAAAAAACAGAGCGATTGTTGATTAAATCCAAAGATTTAGAAAATTGGGGAGAAGAAATGAAAATTTTTATTGTCAATTCTTTATGAGATCATTTCAAACAATTCAAAATAAATTAAATCAGAAAATACAGGCCTTGCGTTCCCAGCCCTATCAAAAAAGAGTAGTAATAATGCAAGTTTGTTTAATGGTTATTATTTGTTTGTTGTTTTTAGGTTGGATTTTCAGCGTAAAAAACAATGTTGCTGAAAATCCCGTCATTCAAAAAACCCAAGAAGCCACAAAAGAAGAAACAGATAAACCCAACCGTTTTACGATTTTTCAGAAAGGAATAGAGCTGGTCTATCAAGACTATTTGCGTCCGTTTTTCGGCAAGGTAGGCCAGATTTTATCCGGAGCATTTTCTCAGTTTATTGGTTTGGTAATTGATATTGCCCAGCCGATTAGTTATGGGATGAATCAATTAATCACTCAATATAAAGCTTACGTGGAGTTAGTTCTTTCGTTAGTAAAATAAAAAATAATGACCAAAAAATTTAAATCTAAACGTCTCAAAAAAATTCAACCATCCAAAATAGACGAAAAACAGAATGAATCTTCTGGGTTGGGAAAGTCAGACCAAATTATTCTTAGAGAAATTACCGAAGAATTAAAAAGTGCTTACCTTGATTATGCAATGAGTGTTATTATTTCGCGCGCATTGCCGGATGTGCGAGATGGATTAAAGCCTGTGCAAAGACGCATTCTTTATGCAATGTCAGAAGCAGGTTTTTGGCATAGTAGTAAATTTAGAAAATCAGCAAGTATTGTGGGCGAGGTATTAGGTAAATATCATCCTCATGGTGATGTGCCTGTCTACGATGCTTTAGCTCGGATGGCTCAATCTTTTTCTTTGCGCTATCCTTTAATTGAGGGACAAGGCAATTGGGGTTCAATTGATGGGGATCCGCCGGCGGCAATGCGTTATACAGAAGCGCGTTTGGCTGTTTTGGCAGAGGAAATGCTGAAAGATTTAGATAAAGAAACTGTTCCTTTTCAAGATAATTATGATGGAACGCGCAAAGAACCATTAGTGTTACCTGCGCGCCTGCCTAATCTTTTAATTAATGGCACTTCAGGAATTGCTGTTGGTATGGCGACAAGTATTCCGCCTCATAATTTAGGCGAGGTTTGTGATGCGTTAATTTATTTAGTGGATCATCCGAATGCAGAAGTGAAAGATCTGCTTCAACTAATTCAAGGGCCAGATTTTCCTACGGGCGGAGTAATTTATAATCGTCAATCGCTTGAAGAACTTTATGCCAGCGGTCGTGGAACTATTACAGTACGAGCAACGGTTGAAGTTCAAGAAAGAAAAGCCGGTCAAGCCGATCTTGTTGTCTCGGATATTCCGTATCAAGTCAACAAAGCCGATCTTTTGGCTAAAATTGCCGAATTAGTGCAAGACAAACGAATTGAGGGCATTAGAGATATTCGTGATGAATCGGATAAAGAAGGACTTCAAATTACTATTCAATTAAAAAACGATGCCCATCCTCAAAAGGTTTTAAATAACCTTTATAAACACACGGATCTCCAAAAGAATTTTCATGTTAATTTTTTAGCTTTGGTTGAAGGCATTCAACCACAGACGCTTTCTCTTAAAGGGCTGCTTGAAGAATTTATTAAACACCGCCAGGCCATTGTTTATAAGCGTTCGCAATTTGATCTTAAAAAAGCAAAAGATCGCTTACATATTTTGGAAGGATTACTAAAAGCCTTAAAAAACATTGATGCGGTTATCAAAACGATTAAAACTTCTAAAAACAGAGACGAAGCCAAAGAAAAATTAATTAAACAATTTAAATTAACCGTTATTCAAGCCGAAGCAATATTGGAAATGAAGCTGCAAACATTAGTAGGGCTGGAAAGACAAAAAATTGAGGAAGAGGCCAAATTAAAAGAAAAAGAAATTAAAGAGTTGGAAGAAATTTTAAAAAATCCCAAAAAGATCCTTCAGATTATTAAAGACGAAACATTAGAAATTAAAAAGAAATATGCCGATGACCGTAAAACCAGAGTATTAAATATTCCAATAGGCGAATTTAAAGAAGAGGATCTAATACCCGATCAGGAAGTAGTGATTATGATGAGTCAAGATGGCTACATTAAAGCTTTTGAGCCAGAAATTATTAAAAATCAAAAAAGAGGAGGCAAAGGGATGATAGGATTTGACGTCAAAGAAGAAGATAGAATTCAGCACGTATTATTGGCCAACACTCACGACAATTTACTTTTTGCTACTAGTAGCGGAAGAGTTTTTCAATTGCGAGCTTTTGAAATTCCGATGGCTACTCGAACAGCGCGAGGCAGAAGCATTTTTAATTTCCTCGATTTATCCAAAGAAGATAAAATAGCTGCCATTATGGTTTATCCCAATCAGCAATCAAAAAAAAGCGGATATCTCGTAATGGTGACCAAAAATGGAATAATGAAAAAAATGAATTTGACTGAATTTGCCAACGTGAGGCGTTCAGGGTTGATTGCTATGAAATTAAAAGAAGGTGATGAGTTGAAAGATGCCAAAATTGTTGAGCCCAATGATGAAATCATAGTTCTTTCTGCGTATGGTCAAG
The DNA here is from genome assembly GCA_035369485.1 of Minisyncoccota bacterium. Taxonomy (GTDB): domain Bacteria; phylum Patescibacteriota; class Minisyncoccia; order UBA6257; family JAAZHW01; genus JAQVHD01. The sequence goes on from DAOSMC010000004.1 coordinate 11,855, forward strand.
CCCTGCGATTTCAAGAAAAAGATTTGAGGCCAATGGGAAGAAGCGCAGCCGGGGTTTTAGGCATCCGTTTGAAAACAGAGAAGGATAACGAAGTGAGGGGCTTTGATGTGATCAAACCAGAATTAAAAGACGGAATGTTGCTGGTGGTAATGGAAAAAGGATTTGGCAAACGCACTGCTTTAAAAGAATACCGATTACAACATCGTGGAGGGCAAGGAATTAAAACTGCTAAAATTAGCGAAAAAACAGGAAAAGTGGTAGCGATTAAAGTGATTGCTAAAGATACTAAACAAGTTTTATTAATTTCGAAAAAGGGGATTTTGATTAAAACGGATTTAGGTAATATTTCTCAGCAATCGCGCATTGCTCAGGGGGTGAGAATTATTCGGCTTGATCCAGATGATGTGGTGGCGGGCATTGTAGTTTTGTAGTTTTTTTTGATTTGTGATAAAATAAATTTATATGGCCCACATCTTTGACCCTAAAAATTTAGTCGCTCAATTAAATCTGGCGCCAGGCTCTGTTGTGGCGGATTTTGGTAGTGGTAGCGGAATTTTGACATTAGAATTAGCTAAGGCTGTAGGCCCAGAAGGAAAGGTTTTTGCTGTTGATGTAGTGTCTCAACAGTTGGAATCAGTGAAATCTTTAGCACAAATGCGTGGTATTAATAATATTGAAACACGCTGGGCTAATTTAGAAAAAACGAGCACACTAGATCCAAATAGTTGTGATTGGGTAATAATAGCCAATTTATTATTTCAAGTTGAAAAAAAATTTCAGCCACGTATTTTCGAAGAAGCATATAAAATATTAAAAACCGAAGGGAAACTGGTTATTATTGACTGGAAGCCAGAAAGCATATTAGGCCCACCAAAAGAGAATCGTCTAACAATAGAAGAAGTTAAAGAAATGGCTCAAAAAAAGCAATTTAAATTTATGCATACTATTGAAATTGACGACACGCATTGGTGTGCTATTTTTCAAAAATAAAATATGCCTCAACAAGAGCTAACCAAATCTCAAAAAATTATTTTTATAGTGATCGCTATTATTATTTTAATGGTGGTATTAATGTTACTCGGCGTTATTCCTGGATTAAAATCTAAAGAGAAAGAAAAAACTTCGGAAATGCCAGCCATTACATTAGAATTTTGGGGTATTGATAATCCGGACGCCTTCAAGGGCGTTTTAGAAGGATATAAGGCTGTTTACCCTAACGTCACAATTAATTATCAGCAAATTGATGAAGTTGGTTACGAAAGCAAACTGCTGAATGCTTTAGCTGCTCAAAAAGGTCCGGATGTTCTTATGATTAAACACAATTGGGTTCCTAAACATTTAGATAAATTATATCCGTCAGGCGTTTTGCTAAAAGATTTGAAAGCCGGTTTTGTTGATGTTGTAGCGGACGATCTTTATTATCAAGGAAAAGTTTGGGCTTTACCTTTATATGTGGATACTTTGGCTCTTTATTACAATAAAGATTTTTTCAATACAGCTGGCATTGTAATGCCGCCAGTGACTTGGGATGAATTTGTAAAAGATGCCCAGCTGCTTACTAAAAAAAATAGCAGTGGCGAAATTCTGCAAGCCGGTGCGGCACTAGGTACGGTTAATAATATCAAAAATGCAGTTGATATCGTTTTACTTTTAATGCTACATAATAATCAAAAAATTGTTGATGAAAATGGCAGAGGGATTTTTGATACTGCGAATGGTGTCAATGCTGTTAATTTTTATTTAAGTTTTGCTAATCCAGCAAGTCCTAATTATTCATGGAGTACACATTTTCCTAATGCGACCGAAGTTTTTGCTCAAAATAGGTTGGCAATGATGATTGATTATAGTTCAGCAATTTCAACACTCAATGCCTTGAACGCCTATCTTAATTATGGCATAGCGCCCTTACCTCAGCCTGCAAATACTATTACCAAACAAAATTACGCTGATTACTGGGCTTTTACAGTTTCAGCTACCTCAAAACACCCTCAACAAGCTTGGGATTTTATTTATTATCTTGTGGACAAGGGAGCGGTAGAATATTTAAATAGCACCTTGCGGCCAGCAGCTAATCGAGTGTTGATTCAAGCGTGCAAAAATGATGAAAAATTGGGGGTTTTTTGTGAGCAAGCCCTTACAGCAAAAACGTGGTTGCAATTTAATCCGGAAGAGAATACAAATATTTTAAAAAATATGTTAGAATCTATTTTAGATGGTCGAGCCACGCCGCTCACAGCTTTGCGCGAAGCTGCTCAGCGGATTAATCGTAGTGCTAATCAATTTTAATGAAATTTTTTTCTAGATACTCTTTTGTAGGAGCAATAATGGAAGGCATTATATTGTTAATGGCTAGTTTTTATTTAAGCAATTATGCTTTAGCTCAGCAAGTAACTCAAGTTGTTCCTTCGCCAGTACCTGCACCGGTAACGGTGACTGTAGAAAAAACAGGTGACGGGTTGCTTAGCGGGGTAGCAACGACATGTAGAGAAGCTGGTCAATGTACTTTTGGTCATATTCTTATTGTGATAACAAACATTTTTCATTTGTTAAGACAGATTGCTTTTTATGCAGCTATAGGATTTGGTCTTTATGGTGGTATCCGGATGATTGTTTCTCAAGGTAAGCCCGAAGGTGTTAAGGCAGGCCAGAAGATTATTGAGGCGGCTTTTATTGGTTTGATTATTGCTTATGGCGCGAGTTTTATTATTAATATTGTTTGTACCATTCTTCTTGGTTACCCGCTAACTTTAGGTAATATTCTTAATGCTAATTGGATTAGATAATTCTATGTTTTTTTCCTATTCTCAAAAGAAAAAAAATAACTTGACGAAACTATTTTTATTTTCTACACTATTAGTAGCAATAATTTTGATAACATCAGACGCATCAGCTCAATTAGTCAGTCCTATCAAGGCTAAAACTATAGGAGGGTTGATGCAGCAAATAGTCCAATGGATTCTTAATCTAGCCGTGCCGCTTAGCGCTGTAATGACTATTTGGGGGGCAGTTTTATTGATGACAGCCGGTGGAAATCCTCAAAAAGTTAAACAAGCACAGAATGCTTTGGGATGGGCTATGGGTGGTTTGGTTGTAGTAATGTTGATTGAAGGATTATTCGGTTTTGGTAAAGATTTAATTGCTAATGCCTCCTCTTTAACTCAATTGATTAACACGATTCAGCAATACCTTTTGTTGATTGTCGGTCCTTTGTCTTTGGTAATGTATTTCTACAGCGCCTTTTTAATGAGCACGAGCAATATAGAAAGCATTAAAAAAGCCAAATCAATTTTAATTTGGACAACCGTTGCTGTTGCTATTATTAGTATTTTTTCGGTCGCTAATCTTATTAATTTAATTAATCAACTTGCAAAATAATATGATAATCAAAAAATTTTTACCGGGTATTATAATGATTATTGTTGGGCTATCTTTAATATCGCCGGTTTTGGCTCAACAAAATCAACTAGCGACAAGCAGTATTCGCATTAGCGGCGTGCAAGACATCATTAAAATTATCAACAACATTGCCAAGTGGATGTATACCATTCTTTTGGCGCTAGTGGTGATTTTTGTTCTCGTAGCAGCTTTTACTTTTCTTACAGCTGGTGGCAAAACAGAGAATGTGAAAAAAGCTCGTAATCAAATTATGTATGCTGTTATTGCACTAGTGGTGGCGTTATTGGCGTTTAGCATTAACACAATTATTACCAATATTTTATTAGCGAAATAATAGGTTATTATAATATAAAGGTCTATAATAAAAAATTAAAATAATTAAATGAAACAAATTATTACAATTTTTCTCTTAATAGCATCAATGAGTTTTACTATAGGTGGCTTGGTGAGTGCTCAGGTGTATACAAATCTGCAGGAGCCTCCTGCTCCTCGTGATTTACACACTTGGATGGGGACGGTTAACACAATTGCTCAATGGATTTACACGATTGTTTTAGTAGCAGCTGTTATTTTGGGTTTAATAGCCGCTTTCTCTTATATTACGGCTGCTGGTGATAGCAATAAAGTTAAAACTGCTAATAACATGCTTATTTATGCTGCGATTGCTGTAGTTATTGCTATTCTTGCCTTTAGTATTACCAAAATTGTTGGAGGTTTGTTAGGCACTCCAATATAGGATTAATTAAAAAATATTAAATTATTCCTAAAGGTCGATAAAATAAATTATAATGAAAAAATTTTTTGCTATTGTTTCGTTATTAGCGGTCGTTTCTTTAACGTTTGGAAGTGTAGTTAGCGCGCAGGTGTATACAGGGCCTGCTAATTTGCCTACGCCTCAGAATTTACCCACCTGGATGGAGACGGTTAACACAATTGCTCGATGGATTTACACGATTGTTTTAGTAGCAGCTGTTATTTTGGGTTTAATAGCCGCTTTCTCTTATATTACGGCTGCTGGTGATAGCAATAAAGTTAAAACTGCTAATAACATGCTTATTTATGCTGCGATTGCTGTAGTTATTGCTATTCTTGCCTTTAGTATTACCAAAATTGTTGGAGGTTTGTTAGGCGCTCCAATATAGAATTAATGGCGATATTTTCTAAATTTAAAACTAGCCTTTAGGCTAGTTTTAAATTATATTAAAATTTGCGTTAAAAAGAGATTGGCTATGATTAAGTTTAATATATTTTTTGGTTTTTGGTTAGAAAGACGTGTTTAGCCCCGCTTTTTTGAATGAAGAGATTGCAGAAATTTTCTAAAAGAAAATTTCTGCAGTATCTCAGTATTTATTTTATACCCTTTATTTTTTAACTTCGTTTTAGTGCTCTTTTACTCAAACTCATTTCATTCGTTTGTGTTCAGGGACTCGGCTACAAGTCGCTCGAGCTTCCGCTCTCGCGCTCGCAGCCCGCCGCTCGCTGGGCTCCTCGCCAACTCGCTCGTCGCCCATAGCTGCGCGCTTCTCGTCCCCACGCAAGCCAAGCAGTTGGCTTGCTCCTCGGCTCAAACTCATTTCATTCGTTTGTGTTCAGGGACTCGGCTACAAGTCGCTCGAGCTTCCGCTCTCGCGCTCGCAGCCCGCCGCTCGCTGGGCTCCTCGCCAACTCGCTCGTCGCCCATAGCTGCGCGCTTCTCGTCCCCACGCAAGCCAAGCAGTTGGCTTGCTCCTCGGCTCAAACTCATTTCATTCGTTTGTGCCGAGGGAGGGACTCGAACCCTCAACCCCCAAAGGGGACTAGGTCCTAAGCCTAGCGCGTCTGCCAATTCCGCCACCTCGGCAAATTTTATTGTACAAAAGACGATCAATAATTTAGAAAAAATTTTTATTTTTACTTTATATTAACTCTGATTTAAGTTATAGCGTTTCAACATTTTGTGCATAAGGAAAATCTAAGCGCAAAACATACTCTATCTTACCACAATAAGATTCAACAGCTCTTCAAAGGCTTGTTTGCTGGTTGCTACGAGAAAATAATACTCATTACCATAGAAAGCATAATAAAATTCCGCACCAGTTGAAAATTTTAGTACCGAAGCATTCAAAGGGCCGATTGTTTGTGGAAGAAAAGGAGAGTTAGGTTTGCCGGGATTTTGCAAATATTGATAAGTTAACAGCTCTGTATTATTGAGAATATAGTTTTCAAATGCTCTAGAAAAATCCTGTTTTAATTTTGGCAGTACAAGCGGGTTAGATTTTGCAGTATCAATTTTTGTGACATAAGCGATTGATTTTGAACCACTGTTGTCAGTAAAGACAATAAAAGAAAATCTATTTTCCCATTGTGGCCGTTCGGCAGCTGTAATGCCCTTAAAATGGTCAAAAAGAACATCAAAAAATTCACTTGCTGTTACAAGCGAGCCGTTGTTTTTTACAAAAACCAATTCTTTGGTTTTTTGAGGCTCGGAAATGGTATAGAATTGCTTTACTAAAATATCTTCAAATCCATTCAAAGTTAAATCAAACGAAACCCATTCCTGAACACCGTTAAAATTACGCAAAAGAGATGAATATTGAGGTGTGAGAGAGGGCGTGGCAATAGGCGGTGATGTTTGAGGTTTGTGACTAATATAGAATACTAATCCAACTATAATGCCTATTCCAACAATGGTTGCGATAATGATGATGGGTACTTTATTTTTTTTCTGAGCGATATTAGAAGTATCCGTTTGGGTGGGAAAGAATGTTACTGCGTTCTTGTTACCTTCATTGTGAATACTTCGATTTATTTCTTCTGGGGTGCGGCCGAGAACTTTGCCGCTGATAAAACCGCCACCGCTTTTGCGCATATCTTCCACATCGGTTTCTAAAGTGCGAATTTTAATTTGAGAAGGCGGTTTTCTTAAAATTTCCGGCATACATTTCAATTATATCTATTAAAAATTAAAAATAAAGGCAATTTCTTTTAGAACAACGATTTAAGCAATTGTTCTTAAGACTTCTAATGCTGCGCCGAGAATTAATAAAGCCACTAATATAAATCTCAAAACATTTGGAATTTTTAAGACAAAAGGAGGCTGAGTAGCACCGTTGGTTTGGGCTTTTTTATGAATGAGAAAAGTAATTAAACTTTCAATTCCTAAAACTACCGCTCCCAAAAAACCGATCACTTTAATAAAATCATGGGCGCCTAATTGGTAAAGAATGAGGGGTAAAAAAATAGCGATCAGCCAGGCAACCCATTGTTTCATATGCAAATCAAAAAAGAGAGAATTTTTAAAATTTAAAGATAAAATAAAATATGAAGTAAGAATTAATAAAATGCCCAATAAATCAGTCGCAATGCCCAAAAGAGGATTAATGCTAATAAGTTGAGGCACAAGATCAACGCCAATGTTTTGGACTCCCAACAAACCTATGGCGCCGAGACAAAATATAAGATAAAGCAAAGCAGGGATAACGCTGCCCCAGACGATGGGTTTTTTAAAATTAATATCTTTGGGAGTAAGTGATTTTTTTTGAAAATAGGAATAAATTTCAGGCACAGCCGAGGCTCCTGATAGGGCAAAGAGTAATACTCCATAAGGCAGGAGTAATTGAGAAGCATTGATTAACGGCACATGTGCTAAATTTAATTGAGGAATGCCTAGAATAAAAAAAACCGCAATGAGCATTACAATTAAAATTAAACTAATTGTTTCTCCTTTGCCAATAAATTTTATTCCCGGCAGTGCGCCCAATGAACCAATAACCCAAAACAGTAAAACGGATTGAGTTTGATTTAAAGGATAATGTATAATCTGAGAAAAATTTTGGAGAAATTGGCCACCTAAAATTAAATAAGCAAGAAGACATCCGCCAATACTGATAAAACTGGTAATAGTAATTAATGTTTTTGCCCAATGTCCCAGATAGATTTCAGCCATACCAATAAAACGATGTTCGCCTTCAGTGCGGAGCAGAGATTCGCCATAAGCCAGATGAGTGACGGTGCAAATTGCAGTGACTAAAATTAAAAAAATAACAAATAAAAAAGACCCTGCATTTATAAAAACAAAGGGCAAACTAAACATACCGGCACCTAAAATGGTGCCAGCTAAAATAGTAGAAGCCGCAAAATAATTAGCAAGTTTTTTAGATAAACTCATCTTTTTTAGCCACCTTTTTTTCTAGACGGTTTTCAATAAAGAAATAAAAAACAATTAAAACAATTAAGACAAGGCAGGTTGAAAGAATGGCGAGAGTGTAAAGTTTAAATCCTACAGCCATGCCAATAGCAGCTGTGACCCACAAACTGGCGGCTGTTGTAATGCCTCGAATTTTTGATTTTTGATAAATAATTACGCCCGCGCCTATAAAACCAATGCCGACAATAATTTGAGAGGCGATGCGAGAAGGATCAAAAGAAAAATTTGGTATATTGGCGTATCGCAATGCCAATGTTTCAGAAATAATAGTGAAAACAGTCGCACTTAAAGAAACCAAAGAATAAGTTCGAAAACCAGCTGGTTTTCGAGCCAATTGTCTTTCTAAGCCAATTAACGACCCCAAAAATAAGGAGAGTAGTAATTGGCTTAACATAATAAGATCATTCATTATTGAAGGAAGTTTTTATTTTATTCGACCAAATAAACTTCGTTGCCGTCGTGTACTTTTTGATCCACTTTAATTCCCACCTCATCGCCTTTTTTTGCTTTTTGAACGGATTGATGCTCTATTTGAATAGAAGTAATATCTTGTTCAAAAAGATCACCCAAATTACTGCGGAAAAGAACGCGATCACCCACTGAAAGAGGTGCTTTTAATTTTAAGGCGGCTACTCCGATTTTATCGAAATAATGAGTAACGATGCCAATCAATTTTTCTTTCTTTTCTTTGGTTTGAGAGTTTGCTTTTTTAGGCATAATGTTTTTTTAAAATCGACCTTTTATATAATGTACTTATATATAATGTACTTATTGATTATTTGTTTTTTCTTCCAAAATATTTTCGATTAGTTCTTCAATTAAAGCTTTTGGATCACTGTTAAAAACAACTGAGCCGGGACCGCGAAATGCTTTATCAATAATTTGACGAATCATATCGGCTATTCCACCTGTGCCTTCCAAAACTCCTGTTAATTTATTTTCTTCAAAAGCTACGGTAAATTCATTTAGTGTTCCTATACGTCCGCAAATAGTAATAACAGCATCTGCCGAACGAGTGAGTAGGAGATTTCGGCCAGCATACCCCGCGCCAGTATAAATGATTAAATCATGATAATCGATAGGAAGGTGGTATTTATTAATATGTTCTTTTTCAGAAATGGCCGGCGACAAACCAATAACCATTCCTCCAGCTTGTTTTGCTGCTTTGGCGACCCAATAAGGTGCACCTGTTGTAGCACCAGTGACGACAATACAGTCATGTTTAGCCAATTCTTCACCCAGCTTCATCGAAAGCTCCATAGCGTTAGCGCTACAATGGCCTGTTTCAGCAGCGCCTGAGATGGCGATTTTAATTTTAGATTTAAAAATTTCCATATAGACAATTATATCAAAAAAAATTTAAAATTCAAAAAGCAAAAGCTATTATGGACCACTTACCTTTTTTATTTGATTACTTCTTTTTAAATTAAATACGGCGGGGAAAATTAATGATATAGAATAAAAGAGCGATTACTCGCTCTTTCTGTTTTGGAGTCACATTAAAGCTCAATTAATTTTTTAATTGTTGGATCATTAAAATTAATAATCCAAGCCGCTCCTTCTTTGCTAAAACCATAGCGGACAGCGTTAGAAAGACCAAGCACTCTGCAGCTGCTTTTATCTCTGACATAAACAATGATATTTTTTTGATCAAGATATCTGCCCTTGATATTTTTGCAGCGGCAACTTTTTAAACGTTTTGTCAGTGGCACAACCGAATGGCATAAATCACAAGCTAGAAGTTTCATTTTTACCTCCCATTGAAAATTATTAATGTGCTATCATTATTTTTCCTTCCGATTTTTGATGTTGAATTTTTTAATTACTATGATGTTTCCGTGCGTTTATTTTTTGTAGTCCGCCCAGCAGGACTCGAACCTGCAACCGTTTGCTTAAGAGGCAACTGCTCTACCGATTGAGCTATGGGCGGATTTATATTTAGATCCAAAGTTTTAAAATAAAAATGGGGGATTTATAAAATTAAACAGGCAAATTGTAGTTTAAACTCTTTTTATCTTACCTAAAAATTTTATTTTCTTCAAGAAAAAACAGACCCATTAAATTAGGGCCTGTTGATATTTTTTTGAGCAACCTCTGCAATTTTATCCATAATTTTATTAGTGGCTTGGATAAGAATTTGAGGATTGGCGTCGATTTCGCGTTGTGATTGAGATTGAAACTGGAATGGTTTGCCGATCACAAGATTTTTACTCGCGAAAAAACCGAGTAGCCCTTCTTTAAATCCCGAAGTTCTGGGACCAAAAGAGCCAATAGGGATAATACAACATCCGCTAAGAAGAGCAATAACTGCAGCGCCTCTTCTGCCTCGTTTTAATACTTTTTTGGGATTGCGACCGCCTTCGGGAAAAATAACTACAGCGTTGCCTTTTTGGATTAACTCCGCTGAGCGTTTAAGGCTGCTGCGGTCAGCCGGCAGATAGCCGATACTATCCATTCCGAGAGTGAGTAGGGCACTAATGAAAGGGTGACGAAAAAATTCATTTTTGAGACGAGGTGAACCGATAAAATAGATCTTGTGATTTTTTGGTTTGAGATGGCGTTGGAAAAAAGGATAAAGAGCCACGGCAATAATTAAGGGGTCATAATTATTTTGATGATTGGCCACAATAAGAAATCCGCGATCTTTAGGCACATTTTCTAAACCTGTTACTTTTTTGAGCTGAGGTCGCATCAACGAATAAATCAACCAATAAAATGTCTTATAGAAAAACATTCTGCCTCCTTATATAAAATTTTGAAATAACCGAATTTACCTTACCACATTTCTTATTTTTTGCAAGACCGCGCATAATTAGAACACATTAGAAAGTTGTCATTTCGGTCACTTTTTTGTTGTCATTCTGGACACAGCTCCGTCTAACCGGCAGGTAGGAGAGAATCCCACCCACAGCAGTAATTATCGATTATTGCTGAAAGCCGTGGGATCCCTCGGACTTCGTCCTCGGGATGACAAGGGGAAAACAGGATAACAATAAAAAATTTTTCAGGATGATGATTTCGAATTTTTGATCGTGCCCCCGGGAGGATTCGAACCCCCAATTCCAGTTCCGAAGACTGGCGTGATATCCATTTCACCACGAGGGCGCGATAATAATTTATCATTTTTTCTTTGAAAATTCAAATTTTTAAAGAATTGACAGAGTAAAGTTTTTTGGCTAAAATTAAAAAGATGAAAGATGATCAGAAAAACTTTTGGCTTAAAAATCGGATTAATTTAGCTTCGCCCCAATTAGAAGCGTCTCGGGAAATGACAAAACCAATGGAAATTCCTATTGAAATTAAAAATATTTTAGAGCAATTTAATAAAACCCCTCAAAAGTTCGAGGCTTATCTTGTAGGCGGTTGTGTGCGTGATGTTTTATTAAAGAAAAAACCTAAAGATTGGGATATTACTACGAATGCCACTCCGCAGGAGATTCAGAAGTTATTTCCCAATAGCTTTTATGCAAATGATTTTGGGACTGTTTCGGTTATTACTAATTCCGACGATGAAACCTTGCAAGTTGTAGAAATAACACCATTTCGATTAGAAGGAAAATATTCAGATAAGCGTCATCCTGATGAAATTAAATTCGCCACAATTTTAGAAGATGATCTTGCGCGTCGAGATTTTACTATTAATGCCATGGCGATTCAAGTCAAAGATGGGAAATTGAAAATTATTGATTTATTTAATGGTCAGAAAGATTTAAAAAACAAACTTATTCGAGCGGTGGGAGACCCAGAAGAAAGATTTAATGAAGATGCTTTAAGATTGATGAGAGCGGTTCGCTTCGCTGCGGAATTAGATTTCCAGATTGAAGAAAAAACCAAAAAAGCTATTGAAAAATTACATAGTAATTTGGAATGCATTTCCAAAGAGCGGGTCAGAGATGAATTGATAAAAATGTTTCATTGCGAAAATGCTGCTCGCGGTATAGAAATGTTGCATGAGTTAAAACTTATGCCTTACGTAATTCCCGAACTAGAAGAGGGGGTTAATGTTGTCGGAGTGACTAAAAAATTAAAAGAGCATATTAAATACGAAAGCCTTACTACTTTTGAGCATCTTGTTAAAACTTTAGATTATGCTGCCAAAAACAATTTTAATTTAGAAACGCGATTGGCTGCTTTGTTGCATGACGTTGGCAAGCCACTTACAAAAAAAGGTGAAGGATTAGAAGCAAGTTTTCAAGGTCACGAACGGGTAAGCGCTCAAATGACAAAAGAAATTTTAACTCGTTTACGCTTCCCTAAAAAGACAATTGATAAAGTTGTTAAATTAGTTCGCTGGCACTTCTTCTTTTATGATATTAATAAAGTGACACCAGCAGGTGTGAGACGTTTGATTAGAAATGTTGGTCCTGAAAATATTGATGATTTATTAAAATTGCGAGAAGCTGACCGTAGTGGTTCGGGATTACCAAAAATTTCTTCCTATCGATTGCGCCATTTAAGATATATGATTGAAAAAGTAAAAAAAGATCCCATAGAACCAAAAATGTTAAAAATTAAAGGTGATGATGTGATGAAAATTTTGAACATTCCTCCTTCTCCAAAAGTCGGATGGGTATTAAACATTTTATTGGAAGAAGTATTAGATGATCCAGCAAAAAACAATAGAGAATATTTAGAAAAACGATTGAAAGAATTAGGTAAATTAGCCGATGAGGATTTAAAAAAGATGGCTGAAGAAGCGAAATCTAAAAAAGAAGAAATAGAAGAAGAAATTGACGAGGAAATGAGAAAAAAATACAATGTCTAAATAAAACAAAACGGGGTGTAGTATAACGGTAGTACGCTGGGTTCGGGACTCAGTGGCCCGGGTTCAACTCCCGGCACCCCGACTAAATATTTGGTCGCAATTACTGAACAAAGCGCGACCATTTTTGACTAGGATAAGAACGAATCGTTTTTTACTTCTGCCGCGCCAAAGGCGCGGCAGTTGAGATAAATTTTAAAATGATTTAAACTTAAAAAAGTCGGAGGAATTAAAATTAAATAGTTATGAAATTTAAAACATTATTTCTCGTATTTTTAATTTTGCTTATTGGCGTGCTGGCGATATATTTTTCCCCTTTTCAAAAAACCAATAAGACAAACGATTATAATTTAGAAGAAGAAAAGGCCAATCTAAATGAGGGAAACGGAGAAATGACTATCCAAGAAACTCCTTCTATGTCGCCGGAAGAAAAAACAACCACCCTTTTTGATTTTGATCCGCATCTTTTGAGCTGGGAAGAAATTAAACCAACTGCTATTTGGGAAAGAAGAGATGCTCAAGCTGGCGTTGTTTTTCAAGATAAAATTTGGATTTTAGGAGGGCTGGGAGGAACAAACACTAAGACTACTGATTCGTACTCCTCATTTCCTCATTATAAAGATGTGTGGGTGACTGAAGATGGAGAAAATTGGGAATTAGTTACCAATGATGCGCCGTGGGGAAAAAGAAGGGGACACGCAGCCGTGGTTTTTCAAGATCAGATTTGGATTTTGGGTGGGGTAACCAATGCGGAAATTTTTAAAAATGATGTGTGGAGATCAGCAGATGGAAAAAATTGGGTTCAAGTCACTGCTCAAGCTCCCTGGCTGCCCAGAAAAGGTCACGCGGCAGTTGTTTTTAAAGATAAATTATGGGTATTAGGCGGAGTAAGTATAAAAGGTGTAAAAAATGATGTGTGGGTGACTGAAGATGGAGAAAATTGGGAATTAGTTACCAATGATGCGCCGTGGGGAGCAAGATATGACTTGGCCGCAGAAGTTTTTAACGATAAGCTTTTTATAACTGGCGGAGTTGTCCCTGGAGAATGGAAAGGAATGAAAGATGTTTGGTTTTCCAATGATGGAATAAATTGGGAATTAGCCAATAAAGAAAGCCCTTGGCTTGGCAGACATGGTTTATGTTTGACTTCTTATAATAATTATCTTTGGGTTATTGGCGGGTGGTCGGGCTATGGGAAGGGTTATAATGATGTTTGGTTTTCGCAAGATGGGAAGATCTGGGAACAAACATTAGAAGATAGTTTATGGCCAGGCAGAGAAGATTTAACTTGTGTGGTTTTTCAAGACCATATTTGGTTAATGGGAGGGATGACAACTAATGGCACGAGAAAAAATGATATTTGGCGTTCCACCATTTCCGGCACTCAAGAGAAAATGTAAAAATAAAAAAGAGAGCAAAACAAAAAGCATTGCCCATCTCCTCGCTTTGAGTAAATAATTTAATTTGATATAATAATATTAACTACGCGCTTTTTGCCGTTGAGCTGCTAAAAAGTCGTTTCAAAAAAAACAAACAAGTTTAATTAGAAATTAATATTATATATTTCATGGTTATTCATCAGTATTCAAAAAGCTTTACTTTAATTGAATTACTTATTACTTTGGGGATTTTAGGAGTATTGATGGCAGTAGTTGTAATTACTATTAATCCTGCCGAATTTTTAAAACAATCCAGAGATACAAAAAGAATGTCAGATATATCTAATCTGCAAACCGCCATCAATCTTTATTTATTTGAGGGTAGTTCACTTGGCACTCCGGGAGTAACATATATTTCTATTCCTGCTGCAAACTCCGATTGCTCTGATTTAAACCTACCAGCTGGCTCTTGGCATTGTGCCACTTCTGACAACTATCTAAAAGTTGATGGCACTGGCTGGTTGCCTCTAAACTTCAGCGCTTTAACCATCAGTTCTCCCTTAAGTGTTTTACCTGTTGATCCTCAAAATAGCGTTTCCGAATCCTATTATACCTATTCTACTGATGGCTCTGGTTTTGTGATTACGGCTGTTCCTGAATCAAATAAATATCGTAATAACTCAGATCTTTTAACTGGTTTTGTCGCTTCCGGTGCTTCTGATAAATTAGTCGGTGGTAATTTTCCCAATGGTTGGGTATTTGTGCCTGGTGATCCAAACTTTAAAACCCCTGGTTTTTGGGTTATGAAATACGAAGCCAAATGTGTTTCTGGAAATACGCCTCTTACTTCACCTGATACTGGTTACCACACCTACAACAATAGCAGCCAACCTTGCGCCGGCGATAGATATATTGCTTCTACATCTGAAGGCTATCCTATTACTAATATCTCTCACAATACAGCCAAAGCCTATTGTCAGTCAATTGGCGCCCATCTTTTAACTAATGATGAATATATGACTATTGTGAGAAATGCTGAACAAGTACCAGTGAATTGGTCAAATAATCAAGTGGGCAATGGCGTTCTTCCTCGGGGTAATTCTAATTCCGCGGCTGCTCAAGATGGCTCAAGCATTTATGGCACTGGCTATACTGATCACACTCATCTTCGCACTCTCACGCTTTCTAATGGTTCGGTTATTTGGGATATAGCTGGTAATGTTTACGACCACGTTCAAAGAAGCAATGACAATGCGGGTGATCTTACTAACACTATGGTTTTGCCCGCGTGTTCTGATGCTCAAGCTGCTTGGGGTTGGTGTAAATATGCTTCTACAGAATCGCCTTATGTTTCTTCTTGGACAGATGACGTTGCTAAAGATAAGGTTGCTCCTTCTAATACTTCTTGGACCTCCAGCCAAAATATTGGTCAAGTTTATACTTACAAGAATGGAACAAATCAAGGAACTACTGTTTTTCTCCGCGGCGGCCTTTGGTCCGATGGGGCGTTTGTTGGGCCGTTTGCGTTGTCCTTGAGTTGGGGCACTGACGGCACGTACAACAATGTTGGGTTCCGTTGCGCCCGGTAGGCCGTAGCAATCTAAAATCTGAAATCCAAAAAATATGCTAGAAGATCTAATAGTTTTTCAAAAATTATACGATTTAATTTTATGGATTTATCCCATTATTAATAAATTTCCTCAAAAACAGAGATTTGTGCTTGGTCAACAAATCCAAAACAAATTATTGGAAATTTTGAAAAATATTATTGAAGGCAATCAAGCAATTCAAAAAACTGTTATTTTAAAACACGCCAGTGTTAATTTGGATGAACTCCGCATTTTAATTCGTTTGAGCAAGGACTTGCACTTTTTAAGTATTAATCAGTATCAAATAGCTGCTGAAAAAATAAATGAAATAGGGCGATTTTTAAATGCTTGGTTAAGAAGATTTTCGTAATAAAATTTTCTAACCGAGAGCTAAATTTATTTATGAATTAAATTTAGTTGTCGGCTAGAGATTATTTTAACCGACAAGGGATAGGATCGTGCAACGGACCTTTCTCCGCGGCGGCAATTGGAACAATGGGGCGAATGATGGGCCGTTTGCGTTGAACTTGAATTGGGGCACTGACAACACGAACAACAATGTTGGGTTCCGTTGCGCCCGGTATACTTCCATGCTTAAATTAACCTGGCCCGAACAAAATCTTTAAGGAGATTCGTCTGTGCCATGAAGCCTACGGATTCTATTCCTTCTCCGGTACTCTATGAAATGATATTTTTAGGGTAGAGCCTATGGTGATTTGTTTTGAGAAACCTTGTTTGTTTCATGAGGAAAGGGAAAATACAAACTCGTTTCCCCGCGTTATTGCGTTGTCGTAACGCTCTGACGCGGGGTTAGAGAGTGTTTTTTTATGAATAAGAATCTTTTTGAACAAGTTGCCGATTTTAAAAATCTTCACTCTGCTTATTTTGCTGCTCGTCGATGTAAACGTTATCGTAGTTGTGTTCTCAAGTTTGAATATAATTTGGAAGAAAATTTATTAACTCTAAAAAAAGAATTATTGAATAAAACTTATCATCACGGAGGTTATCACGAGTTTATTATCACAGATTCCAAAAAACGAATTATTAAAGCACCTCTATTTCGCGATCGAATTGTTCATCACGCCTTATGTAATATTATTGAGCCGATTCTTGATAGAGGATTTATCTACGATTCTTATGCTTGTCGAAAAGGCAAGGGAACTCATGTTGCCGTAAAACGATTAGAAAGTTTTTTGAAGAGTTGCAGCGCGACACAAAAAAGGAGGGATGTAATTTCGTCGCGCGTTTACTGTCTCAAATGCGATATCTCTAAATATTTTGAAAATGTAGATCACGAAATACTTTTAGAATTATTAGAAAAAAAGATTCAAAACGGAGATATTTTATGGTTGCTCCGCGAGATTATTGGCAGCAATGCGCAAGGCATTCCTATTGGTAATCTCACTAGCCAACTTTTTGCGAATGTTTACTTGAATGAACTTGATCATTTTATAAAACGGGTTTTGGGCGAACGATACTATATTCGCTACATGGATGACTTTTTAATATTAGACACAAATAAATGGCATCTCCGCGAAACCAAAGAACGTCTGCGGATGTTTCTGTGCGATCGGCTGAAACTTGAACTGCATCCGAAAAAAGCGGAAATTTTTCCTGCTGATAAGGGAATTGATTTTCTTGGTTACGTCGTGCGGAACAATAAGCGATTCTTGCGGAAATCCACGGTTAAGCGTTTTCTAAAAAAGAAACGTCGTTATTATAAAACGATGATAAAAAATGGTCAGCAGACGGAGGTGTTTTTACAAAATGTTTTTAATTCGTGGCGGGGATATATATGTTTTGCCGATTCATATAAATTAATAAAAGACATTAGAGCCTCTTTCTGCCAGCCATTTTAATTAAATGCATAGAAAATATTGTTTGACAGCAAAATAGAATAAAATGTAGAAAATAATTTGCCCTCATTTGTCACCTTATTTTTTCGGTGTCATCCTGTTTTTCTCTGTCATCCTGAACTTTAGTGAAGGATCCCTCGGCTTTTAGTACTAATCAGCAATTTCTGCATTGCGTGGGATTCTTCGCCTGCCTAACCGGCAGGCAGGCTCCGCTCAGAATGACACACTACCACATCGTCATCCTGAGGACTTTAGTCCGAAGGATCCCTCGGCTTTTAGCTCTCTTTTGTCATCCTGAACTTTAGTGAAGGATTCCTTGGCTTTTAGTACTCCATGGGATTCTTCCCTGCCCGCCGAACAGGCGGGGCTCCGCTCAGAATGACAATAAAAATAGCGTTCAGAATGACAAAAAATAAAAGCTCTCAGAATGACAAAATAAATTGACAAAAAATAATTTTTTGCTATTTTTAAAATAGATTGAGATTTAAAAATTAAATTAGAAAGGAGAAGAAAAATGGATTTAAAAGATTACGAAGCAATATTAAGGAGATGTTGGTCAGCAGAAACAAGTTTGGATTCGGAAAATTGGTCACCACATAATCCTGCGTGGGGACAATGTGCAGTGACAGCAGCTGTCATCCAGGATTTCTTCGGCGGAGATTTAATGAGGGGAATAGTAGAAATAAATAGTGGCATACAACCTGTCACCACTTCTCATTATTGGAATCGTTTAGCCAATGGTCAAGAAGTTGATCTTACTCGGGAGCAATTTCCTTTTAGTGCCAGAATTTCGGTTGGTGAAATTCGTTCGCGCCGCTATATTTTTTCTAACCCGCATACATTATCCCGCTATAGTATCTTGAGATTAAAATTCGAAAATGAACTAAGACCTAATCCGCTGTTTTTTGACGAAATCTATCGATTATGCTTCGGGGCCGCTCAATTATCTGATTGTAGTTATATGCAGTTTGGGTGCGTAGTTTTTCAAGAAGGTAAAAAACAGCCCAAAGTTATGACTAGCAATCGTTTTGTTGAACCCATGAGATTTATTTGTTCGTCGGAATGCATAAGAAAATATATTAAATCAGAACAAAATTTGATGATTGGTGCTTGCGGTCATGCCGAAGAGTGGGCGTTGAAAGAATTACGAGAAAAAAAGATTCATCCTGATAGATGTTCATTTTACGTGGCAGGGGTTAAGCCTTTTATTCATACGCCATTATTAAGAGAAAAAGAAGGATTTTCTTGTTTGCGTTGTGCTGTTCAACTCTATATGCACGGAGTAAAAAAAATTTACATTCCTGTTCAAGATCACTGGGCTTCTCAAACGCCAGAAGAAGCTCTTATTTCATCCTTAGATTTTGCTATTGGGAGAAGGCAGATATAACAAGATATAAATTGCAAAATAATGTCAAAAACCTCGATTTTTAATCGAGGTTTTTTATTTGTTAATAAGAAAAATTTCTGATAAAATAAATTTTGCCGGGTCCAAAAAATTTAAAACGCGAAATGATAATTTTATGGCCAAAATTATAAATGGCTTTTTCTCTAAAAACGTTCAAAGAGCTGCAGCACTAATTCAACAAGGCGAAGCAGTGGCATTTCCTACTGAGACTGTTTATGGTTTGGGTGCAGATGTTTACAATAAAAAAGCCGTAGCCAAAATTTTTGAAATTAAAGAACGGCCATATTTTGATCCCATTATTGTTCACGTAGCCAATCTAAAACAATTGGAAGAGGTAGCTCAGATTAAAGATGAAAGAGTTTATGATTTAGTTAAACATTTTTGGCCAGGCCCGCTAACGCTTGTTTTGCCTAAACAGAAAAAAATTCCTTATCTTGTAACTGCTGGGTTAGATACTGTTGGCGTGCGCATGCCAGCAAATGTGGTTGCTCTTTCTTTAATTCAAGCCTTGGGACATCCCATTGCTGCGCCGAGTGCCAATTTATTTACTCGCTTGAGCCCCACGACGGCGGAGCATGTCTTTAAGCAATTAGGACCTAAAATTAAAATTATTTTAGATGGAGGTAAAACTATTTGCGGAGTAGAGTCAACCATTTTATTAATTAACAAAAACATCCAGCCCGTTTGTCTCAGAATGGGCGGTTTGCCAATTGAAGAAATTGAGAAAGTTGTTGGGAAAATTACAATTCCGAAAAAACAATCCAGAAAAATATTAGCACCGGGCAATTTGAATTTTCATTATGCACCCAGAAAATCTTTAATTATTGTTGGAAAAGAAGAAGAAATTTGGCGATATCCCGAGAGTTTGAAGAAAAAAATAGCTCTCCTTGCTTTTCAAAAAATTAAAAATAAAAGAAAATTTTATGAGTGGCGTATTTTATCTCCTCGGGGTGATTTGAAAGAGGCAGCTGCTAATTTTTTTGACTTTCTTCATCAATTAGATGAAGGATCAGCGGAGATTATTTTTGTTGAAAAAGTAAAAGAAGTGGGTTTGGGTCGAGCTATTATGGAACGTTTAAATAAAGCAACTCATCAATAATGAATAAAAATATAATTATCCTTATTGCCATTATTTTGCTGGGGCTATTAATTTTTGAAATATATTTTTTGAGAGGCAAATATTCAACGGGGGAAGTTATTTTTAAAAGACAAAATATTGGCATTACGGTAGAAATAGCGAGCAACAGTTTAACTCAGATGCAAGGTTTAATGGGGCGAAAGGAATTGCCAGAATTTTCAGGTATGCTTTTTGTTTTTCGCACCGAAGCACCGCGTACTTTTTGGATGAAAAATACTCACATCCCCTTAGATTTAATTTTTATTTCTCATGATAAAAAGATTAAAGAAATTAAGGCTAACTTTGAACCATGTATTGATAGCAATAATTGTCCGAGCTATCAATCAAAAGAAAGCGCCCAATATGTTTTAGAGGTGAATGGTGGTTTTTGTGAAAGGCATCAGATTGAAGTAGGCGATGAAATAGAACTTAAATTTTAGAAATTTTACTCACCGCTATTTTAAAAGTTATCCACATCTTGCATGGCGAGTTATTTCTGATAGAATAAAAGTAGAAAATAAAAACGGAATAAAAATATTTTCTAAAACAGAAGAAGGATGTTAGCAGAAAAAATTTCCGATCACCTAAAAAATTTAGCGAAGAAAAATCCAGCGATCAAACGACAATTTTACCTTTCGAAATGGGAACTTCATACAAAAGAAGATAAATTAAATTCGGTTGATCCCCTTTTAGAAGACGAACACACTAAAAAACGCGGTCTCATCTACAAATATCGAGGCCGCGTTTTAATTCTTTTGACACTTTCTTGCGCTGCTTATTGCCGTTTTTGTACGAGACGAAGATGTGTTTCCGAAATTGAAAAAGGAATTTTAAGCAAGGAAGATATAGATAATATTGCGCAATATATTAAACAGCACAAAGAAATTAAAGAAATTATTTTATCTGGCGGCGACCCATTAACAGTGCCTAATCTTTTGAATTATTCTTTAAAAGTTTTTTCAGCCTTGCCGCAAATAAAAATTATTCGGATTGGAACGCGGGTGCCGGTTTCTAATCCGAAATTAGTTACTGATAATCTTTTAAATCTTATTAGAAAAATTTCTCAACCTGTTTATGTGGGCATTCATTTTGAACATCCTGATGAATTAACGCCAGAAACAATAAAGGCTTGCGAAAAATTACGCAAAGCCGGAGCCATTCTTTATAGTCAGAGTGTTTTTTTAAAAGGCGTTAATGATTCTTATGAAGTTTTATACGAACTTTTTTCTCGTCTTATTGAAATTGGAGTTAAGCCTTATTATCTCTATCGTTGCGATCCCGTGCAGGGGATTGAACATTTCCGAGTGCCATTTGAAAAAGAAATAAAAATTGCTACGAAACTAAGAAAAAATTTATCAGGATTAGCTTGGCCGACTTATGTGATTGATACGCCTAATGGCAATGGTAAAATTCCTGTGCCTTTAGAATTTTGGCAATTTGATAAAAAACAATTTAGGGATTTTTTGGGCAGAAAACACGAAGTAATTTAATAGTTAGGGTAAATTGAGAAAAAAATTGATTGATGCGGCGGAAAATTTTCGAAGAAAATTTTCCGCCGCTCGTTTCGTTTTCTCTTTGTCATTTTACTTGTCTCGCCATTCTGTTTTCCATTGTCATCCTGTTTTTTTATTGTCATCCTGAGCGCAGCCTGCCCGCCGAACAGGCGGGGCTCCGCTCAGAATGACGCACTACCACATCGTCATCCCGAGGACTTTAGTCCGAGGGATCCCTCGGCTTTCAGCACTAATTAGCAATCATTGCTGTGGATGGGATTCTTCGGGCTGAGGCCCTCAGAATGACTGCTGTTTTTCTTTGTCATCCTGAATTTTAGTGAAGGATCCCATGGCTTTCAGCAATAATCGGCAATTGCTGCTGTGGATGGGATTCTTCGGGCTGAGGCCCTCAGAATGACAGAAAATAAAAGCGCTCAGAATGACAAAAAATGCTCAGAATGACAATTAAAAAGGTGGTCAGGATGATTAATAAAAAAACCAGACAAATAGAACAAAAGAAGCATGTTTTTTAAGGCGTTGGTACGCAGGGTATTCTCTTGACAAAATATAAAAAATAAGTAATATTCAGTCAGACCTTTTACAAGGCTTTATAATAGATAATCTTAAAAAATTAAAGGAGGTTTTCAATGAGAAAACTTAGTTTGGTTGTATTGATTGGGTTGGTTCTGTTGACGCTGCCTGTAGCAGCTCAGCAGAGCCAGGGTAAAGAGATTGAGCTGAAGACTCTAGGACGGGCGCCTCTCGCGCCTTATCTGCAGACCGAAGAGGAGGTTCGAATTGTTCTTAAGAAGTACAACGAAGAAATTGGTAAGGCGTTAGAGTATTTCCCAGGCGGAGCTCTCGGAGAAATAGTCTATCTCAAATTGTACGAAAACGTTGATAGTTTTGTTATGCAACTGCAGCAGATTCCGGTGGGACAAAAGATGGACTGGATGATTTATCGGAATGGTGGTTTGCTAAAGAATGTGCGTTGGGCGGGAAATTCATCCTTTGACGCTTTTGTTTTTGAAGTAGAAGCAGAAGGAAAGTTGTTTCAATTTGCTGTTCCGATTCGTTGTGGCAACGTTTCCTTAATTAGCATGAAAGAGATTCCTATTTCTGCACCAGTAGTTCAGCCACAACCACAGCCCCAACCGAAAGCAGAACAACCATTTGTTCCGCCAGCAGTTATTCAAGCACCAGCACCAACGCCTGCACCTGCGTTATCTGCGCCGATAAAAGCGCAGAAACGCTGGTCACCCACGGTCAAATTCAAAGTGGGAAGTGGTTGGGCAAAAACGAGTATGCCGGCAAATCAAAATCTGGAAGGTAGAGTTGACTTCTTCACGCTTATTCCAGATGAAATGTCTTTGTTCTACTGTGAAGATGGAACAGCAGCATGGTTATACTCGCCGACGAAGGATATCCCGTTTACATTGGGAGAACAAATTGGACTTCATACCCAATTGCAAAATACGTCTATCAGGAAGTATCAGCCGTTTTTTGCTGGACTAGAGCTGGAGATCGCGAAGAACTTCTTTGTGACGGCAGATTATTTCCACATCGGGAAGTTCCACTTGCAAGAGTATAGTCTATCCAATCTCATGTCCGTTACTGAATTGAGATTGCTCGGTGAGTACGATAGTACAAGTGGTTCTGCAGATGGTTGTACTCCAACCTACGTTTATTATATAGGGTTGGAGCGGCAGCGGCGGGAGCAGTTGATCCAACAGGATATTCGGATAGAAGAGTGGTCTGTTGGGGTAAAGTTCGAGTTGAAGCTGGCGAAGAAGTTCTATGTTGCGCCAGCAGCAGGAGTGACCTGGCAAGAGCAGCGTGGGACGCGCGAGGTGACTGAAGCGGTTACTAAAATGTATCCCTTTAAAGAAGAAGCTCTGGAACCACAGCAGGTGGTTTCAAGTGCTGAAAAGATCAAAACTTCCGTCGCGCACCCATACGTGGGTGCCAGCGTAGAACTTTATTGTTTCCAGGTTGAAGCTAGATATTTGATGAAAAAATTTAATGAAGAAGTTTATACCTCCCCCTGGCGCGTTCAAGGCGCGCTGGTTCTAAGATTTTAAAAAAAATAAAGCAATCAAAAGCCCATTGACCAAAGGTCACTGGGCTTTTTTATTTTGACAAAATTACTTTTCTTTTATTCTTCTTCTATTTCAATTGCTTCGGCAGCGCAAGCATCAATAGCTGATTGCAATTTCTCTTCATCAATTTTTTTAAGTTCTTTGACTTCGGCCTTTCCGTCTTCATCAAGATAAAACATTTCCGGATACATAAACGTGCAGCTGCCGCAGCCCAGACATTTATCTTTATTAATTTTAATTTTTTTCTTTCCCATTTTTTAAAATTTAATCCGACGCTCTTATAAATTATATTTCTCTTTATAGAACCGAATCAATTCTTCCACTAAAGGAATGCAACTGGGATCGCCCAATCCGACTTTGGTTTTTTCTTGCACTTCTTCTAAAGTTTTAGCTCCATCCAGCACTGCTTTTTCAATGTCTTTTTCCGTAATTTTTAGAATTTTATCAATGACTCGACTGCCTTCAGGTTCAATTTTGTCGTATTGTCCAGTTCTACGATAATAATCATTAATTGCGTCACGTAAGGCCTTGTCACCTAAAACTGAGCAGTGATATTTAATATCCGGTAATCCACCTAATTCTTTGATGATATCGTTAGGCGTAATTTTTCGTGCTTGTTCTAATTTCATTCCTCCATGGCGTAAAATCATCTCTGACAAAACAGACGTGGAAGCAATAGCTGAGGCACAGCCAAAAGTGCGCCAGCGAGCATCTTTAATTTTTTCAGTTTTCGGATCAACTAAAATCCAGAATTTCATCACATCACCGCAGACCGGACTGCCAATCATTCCTAGGCCGTTATACTGAAATTTCTCTTCTTCCCCGAATTTCATAAAATTTTTAGGTTGAAGAAAATGTTCTTTTACCGTTTGACTATAAACCCATGGATTTCCTTTTGTCCAGATATCGGCTTCTTTTTTACTTTTTTGTTTTTTTGATTTTTTAGTTAGTGCTTTCTTTGTTTTTTTCATTGAATTTTAATGAGATTGGTGATAATTCTCGTAATTCCAAAACGACCTTTTTTAATTTTTGGATAAGATAGTCAATGTCTTTTTTGGTAGTATCTTTACCCAGCGTAATTCTTAAACTGCCATGAATAAATTCAGCTGGCAAGCCAATAGCTTGAAGAACATGGGAAGGGCTAAGACTTTTAGAATGGCAAGCCGAGCCAGTTGAGGCGGCAATACCATATTCATCAAGCTTTAAAATCAATGCCTCGCCTTCAACATCCAATATAGTAAAATGGGCATTATTCGGCAGGCGATTTTTTAAATCACCATTTACAAAAACTTTAGGAATATTTTTTAAAACATTTTTAATGAGGTAATTACGCAAAAGTTTTAATCTTTGCGATTCTTGTTTTTTTTCTTTTTGCGCTAATGTTAAAGCAGTAGCAAATCCAACAATACCCGCGACATTTTCTGTTCCAGAGCGATAATTTTTCTCTTGGCCACCGCCATAAATAAGAGGTTTGATCTCTACGCCCTCTTTTTTATATAATACGCCCGTTGCTTTAGGTCCATAAATTTTTCCTCCGTTAAGGCTCATTAAATCAACTCCTAATTTTTGAGGGCGAATATCTAAATAGCCAGCTGCTTGGCAGGCATCAGTATGGAAAAGAGGAAATATGGTTTTGTGTTCAGTGCGGAAATTTTTGATGATTTGAGCAATTTTGGGAATAGGTTCAATGACGCCAATTTCATTGTTAGCATACATTATTGAAATAAGAATTGTTTGATCGTCAATCAAACTTTTTAATTGGTCCAAATCAACAAGTCCGTTTTTTTGGACAGAGAGATAGGCAATTTCAAAACCTTGTTCTTTTAAAGCTTTGACTGTTTCTAATCCTGCTGGGTGTTCGATAGCAGAAATAATAATTTTAGGTTGAGAAAATTCTTTTTGATAGTAATGGGCCGTGCCTTGCAATGCCAAATTAACAGATTCAGTGCCACCATTGGTAAAAATTATTTCTTTTGATTGAACTTGTAGAATCTCTGCAATTTTATTACGGGCTGATTCGATGGCTTGTTTGGCTATACGACCTTCCAAGTATAAAGATGAAGGATTGCCAAATTGTTTTTGCCAAAATGGTTTCATGGCTGAAATCACTTCTTTTCTTGTTGGCGTTGTGGCCGCATAGTCAAAATAATAGCGCTTCATACAAGTTGGGAAATTTTTATCCGACTTAATTTTAAAGTTATATCTTCGGTAAGACCAACCCAGCAACTTTTAAGCGTACAATGAGAAGAATTACAACGAGAAGAGCAGTTGATTAAGGATAAAGGCCCTTCAAGCGCTTCAATGACGCTTAAGAGCGAAATATTTTTTGGATTGTTTTTTAAGCGATAGCCTCCGTTTTTTCCTCTTTTGGATTCCACAAAATTATTTTTAATTAAAGCTCGGTTGATTTTTTGTAGATAATAAAAGGAGGTCTTCGTTTGATCACAAAAAGAGCGCAAGCTGACAAATTTTAATTTGTTCGTTTGCGCCAAATAAATAAGCCAGCGAAGAGCTAGTTCAATTTGTTTAGAAATTTTAATACTTTTGAAATTCATACTATTAAATACTTATTTTAATAACATATAATTAATCGTCAAGTAGCAAAACAAAAAGAAAGGACTTAAGTCCTTTCTTTTTGTTTTAATAAATTCAACTTATTTCATTGCCGCGTACGTAGCTTGTACTTTGAGTCCACCGCCGCCTTCTTCATAAAACATTTGAATGCTCATCGAATTTCTGCTTTTAGTAGCATAGATATTATAAATACCGTTGCTGTTAGTATTATTTACTATCGTCCAACCATTTTGATTAAGATAAGCAATAAATTTATCGGCATTTTCTTGAATGGATTTTTGTGAATAAT
>DAOSMC010000005.1:0-1495 GCA_035369485.1 Minisyncoccota bacterium
TACTTATCAAGAGCTTCAAAAACAAATTGATGCCAAAAAACAAACGCTTAATAATCTAATTGAACAGCAGCAATTTTATAATGCGGAACTTGAAAAAACACAAGGAACGAAAAGAACTTTAAACAATGAGTTGAATCAAATTCAAAAAAATCTTGATAATATCAATTTCAAAATAAAAATTAATGAGGTGCAGATCGAAAAATTAAATTTGGAATTAGAACAATTACAAATGGATATTGGCAATACCAATAATGAAATGGAAATAAAAAAGGGTGTTTTGGCACAAAACCTCCAGCAATTATATGAAAAAAATCGTGAATTAACGCCATTGGTTATTGTATTAAAAAATCAAAAAATATCGGATGCTTTTACAGAAGTAAATAATATTCAGCAAATTAGTGAGAGTTTAAAAATTTCTTTAGATGAATTAAATAATTTAAAAATAGCGCTTGCTGATCGCAAAAACGAAGCAGAGCAAAAAAAAGAAGAATTAGAACAAACTAAAATACAATTAAATAATCAAAAGGCTATTGCTTTAAATCTGCAAGAAGAGAAAAAAACATTACTCAGCAAAACCAAAAATCAAGAAAAAAATTACCAGACTCTTTTGAGTAATCTAGAAAAGCAAAGAGCGGAAATTGAATTAGAGGTTTCGCGATTGGAAGAAGCATTAAAAGCTCAAATTGATCCTTCGGCATTACCGAGTGCTCGAGCGGGTTTGTTATTATGGCCTATCAAAAATGCTGTTATTACTCAAAAATATGGCGCTACAAGTGATTCTCAGTATTTTTATAATCAAGGAAAATACAAAACGCCTTCTCACAATGGTATTGATATTAAAGCAAGCGTTGGAACGCCAGTTTATGCAGCAGAAGATGGGGAGGTTGTAGCAACAGGAAATCAAGATTTATATTGCTACAAGGGTTCTTATGGTCGTTTTGTTGTTATTAGGCATTATAACAATTTAACAACTCTTTATGCTCATCTCTCCTTGATTGCTGTAAAAAAAGGTGATATCGTAAAAAGAGGGGAAATTATCGGTTATAGCGGAAATTCTGGATTTACTACCGGGCCCCACCTTCATTTTACCGTTTATTTTTCCCCAACTTTTCAAATGAGTAAAAGTTCTTCCTGCGGCCCAATGCCAATCGGTGGATCTGTTAATCCATTACCGTATTTAGAATAAAAAATGCCTATTTTATAAAAAATTGTGCGACATATTTAATTAAAATTGTGCGACATAAAAATTTAATCATATGTTCCAAAAATCCAAAAGTTCAATTTTAATAAGTATCGGCATTTTAATAATAGCAAGTTTTGTTTTTGTGCCGTCGGTTTTAGCTGAAGATAATAATGCTAACCAATCAATATTGCCAAATTTTTTACAAAATTTTATTAAAAACATGAGTCGGATTGCCGATGAAACAATTGTCCCAATCATTAATAAAACCGGCGTTGGAGATATTATTGCTGAGCCAATAAATACAGAAACTAA
>DAOSMC010000005.1:1595-25745 GCA_035369485.1 Minisyncoccota bacterium
TTAATAAAACCGGCGTTGGAGATATTATTGCTGAGCCAATAAATACAGAAACTAATGAAAGTTTTCTTCAGAGGATTAAAGATTGGATGACTCAAACGTCTCAAAAAATTAACGAGTTGTTCCGTGTAGATATTGGCGTTGGTTTTGCTAAAATCATAGATCTTTTTACTTATGGATTTAATCAAGCGGTAGAATGGGTTGTAAATTTATTCAAATAAAATAGAATTTTAGAAGGGAGCCGGCAGCAATTTTCTTTGAAAATTGCTGCCGGCTTTTTTAACCCCAAAAAGCATTAAAAGGGGTGTTTTTATCAAACCTATAATAAAAATTAAAGGCTTAGTTTATTATATGTGTCGCAAAATCTACCTTGTGCGACACATAACTAATAATAAAACAAGGCTTTTTTATTCTCCCCTCTATTAAGAGGGGTAGAAAAAACGCCCTGGTTTGTGACAGAAATCTTCTTTAAAAAGATTTCTGTCACAAATAAGAACCTTTGTCGGCGAATATTTTGTTTTAAAATTTTTGATTTTTGTTTTTTGATTTTTTATAATATCGTTATGCATACCTCGTATACTTACCTAGAAGTTTTTGAAAATTGTCCCAAACGTTATGAATTTCAAATTATTGATAAAATTAAAGTTCCTAAAACTAAGGAACAATTTTTTGGCACACTCTTGCATCGGTGTTTAAAGTTTTTGTTTAGGAAAGCGCCTATCTACCCCACTCTTGATGAATTACTCGATTATTTTTCTATTCAATGGAAAGAAGCCGATAAAGTAAAATGGCGCGACCAAAAACAGAAGGAACTTTTTTTTAATGAGGGAAAAAGAATTCTGGAGGATTTTTATAAAAAAAATGTTCCTTCTCTTTCTATTCCGCTAGATTTAGAGGGTCGTTTTGAAGTAGAAATTGAAGATGAAGAAAATAATACCAAACATACTCTTGCTGGTTATATTGATCGCGTTGACAAAAGAGACGATGGCCAGTTTGAAATTATTGATTACAAAACAGCCCAAAAAATGCCGGGTCAAAATACCTTAAAAAATAGTCTTCAATTAGCAATTTATACCTTAGGCTTCTTTAAAAAATGGCCCAACCTCACAAGTTTAGATAATATTATTTTAACACTTTATTTTTTAAGACACGGTGAGAAATTATCCGATCGTCAAAGCGCTGATGAAATTGAATTAACTAAAAAACGTGTTTTGAAAGATATTCATGAAATCGAAAAAAATTATTTTCCTCCCATCCCCTCCCCTCTTTGTTCCTATTGTCCTTATCGACAAATTTGTCCCATGTGGTCACATCTCTATAAAAAAGATGTCGTGCCAGAAGAAAAAGAAGTTAATGCTTTAATTAAAGAATATTTTGCTACAAAGGATCAAATTGATCAACAGAAAGAAAAACTCAACATCATCAAAAAACAAATCAATGATTATGCTGAAAAGAAAGGTTTGGAACGCATTTTTGGCGAAGATGGCTATTTTGCCTATCACAATCAGGTTATCAAAGATTACGATACAGAACAATTAAAACACTTGTTGATGAACGCTGGATTGTGGCAGAGTGTTTCGGTATTAGATAAGAAAAAATTGGAAAAACTGCTTAAAACCCTCCCGCCAGAATTAATCAAGCAAATTGAAAGCTTAGAAAAAATTAAAAACCGCAAAATTTTAAAAGCAGTTAAAAAAGATATTGAAATAATTAAAAGCGAATTGCAAGAAGATTAGAAGGTTTTGTTTTTATTCCGAACACTTCTCAATAACAATAGGTGTTTTTTGAACAAAATGAGTGGCGGTTAAATAACCCAATGCAAAACTGGTTGTAACAATTAAAAACACAAAAACAGCTATAATAATTTCTCTTTTATTTTTTTCTAAAGCATTTTTGAGTTGCATTTTTTTTAATTTTTTTTAAAATATCATCTAACAACTGTCGTATATTATTAGAATTATTTATATTATTTAATTCAAACTTATGGCTCATACTCAATCCGGTGGTTCTACTAAATTAGGAAGAGATTCAGAAGCAAAGCGCTTAGGCGTTAAAATTTTTGGTGGTCAAAAGGTTAAAAAAGGCGCTATTATTGTTCGACAACGAGGAACAAAAATTCGAGCTGGTAAAAACGTTGGAATTGGCAAAGATCATACACTCTATGCATTAAAAAATGGAATCGTCCAATTTAGCGAAAAACAGAAAATTAATTTTGATGGTTCGAAAAAACGTATGAAAACAGTTTCCGTTCAATAGTTATTATTCGGATAAAACATGAATTTTTAATTCAGTCTCAATTTCGGGACTGAATTTAATTTTTATCACATAATCCCCCACCTTCTTAATGTGCTCATCTAAAATAATCTGTTTTTCTTCAATTTTAATTCCACTCGTTTTTTCTAATTGCTTTGCAATGTCTTCTTTGGTAACAGAACCAAAAGTCTTGCCGCTTTTATCAGTTTTTAAGCGAAAATCGAGTGTTGTATTTTTAATTTTTTCAGCCCACTCTTTAAATAGTGCTTGGATTTTTTGATTTTTTAATTCTTCCTGTTTTTTTAAATTTTCAATTTCTTTAATTTTTTGAGAAGTCGCAGCCACTGCTAATTTTTTGGGAATCAAAAAATTAAGCGCATAGCCATCGGAAACGTTTTTAATATCGTATTTTTTCCCTAATTTAGGAATATTTTCCAAAAGAATTATTTTCATAATTAACTCTCAATTTCATTTTTTAAAATTTCGATTGCCTTATCTAATTGAGGATCGCGATTAGATTCCCAGTCTTCTTCGGTCAGTTCTACTTCGTAATCTGGCGTAAGACCGACATCATTAATAATAGAACCGTTGGGCGTAAACCATTCGGCAATAGTAATTTTAATCATAGAATTATCCTCCAGAGGTAAAAGCGTCTGAACTGATCCTTTCCCAAAGGTTTTTGTTCCAACAATTTTTATATTACGATTATCTTTTAAAGCGCCAGCCAAAATTTCTGAGGCAGAAGCAGATCCTTCATTCGTAATAATAACCATCGGTATATTAAGCAGGGCTTGATTACCTGAAGCTCGGAATAATTTTTCTCGATTATCATTTTCTCTTTCTCTTACCACTACATCGCCTTTTTTTAAAAACCAGCCGGCAATATCAACTGAAATCTCTAAATAACCACCGGGATTATTACGTAAATCAAGAATTATTCCTGGCGATTTCTTCATAATTATTTGAGTGGCAGCGCGATTAAATTCTTCCGTCGCATTTTCATTAAAATTTAGTAATTCCAAATGAGCAATATTGTTATCAAGAAAAGTTAATTTTACAGCCGGTACATTAATAATATCACGAACAATTGTAAAATCTTTTGGTTCATTAAAGCCTTCTCTCATAATAGTTAGAGTCACGTTTGTCCCCTTTTCTCCACGAATGAGCTTAACAGCTTCATCTAAAGTTAAACTATCAGTGGATGTTTGATCAATAGCAAGAATTTTATCACCGGCCCGAAGTCCTACTTCCCATGCCGGAGTTCCTTCCAACGGTGAAATAACTGTGATGCTGTTATTTTTTATTCCAATTTCAATACCAATTCCACTAAAATTACCACTGACATCTTCTGTAAATTTTTTAGCATCATCTGGTTCAAAAAATACTGTGTAAGGATCTCCTAGCGAGTCTACCATACCCTTGATAGCTCCGTAAACCATTTTTTGATAATCTAGCTCATTGGCTTTAGCGTAGTATTCTTCCACATAACGCCAGGCGTCCCAAAAAAGCGAAAAATCAACATTTTGTGGCTTATTGGTTTCCAAATTTTTAACACCGTGAATAAGGTTTATCGAAGGGTAAAACCTTTTCCCAATCTCAACGCCACTAATAAAAATTGCGCCTAAAATAATGGCACAAAGAATAATAATACCTCCTATTTTAACAATTCGTTTCCACGATAATTTATTTTTAGATTCTGTTTTTTTCTCTTTAGAATCGGACTCGATTTTCAGCTCATCAGATTCGTTTGCTAATAATTTTTTTGAAGATTCCTCTGGTTTTTTAGAATTCATAGTAATAAAATTATTATAACTTTTTATTTTGTCTTTGCAATTCTATTTAAGGACGCAAAGGAAATTTTTTTAAAGGAATATAAACCGCATGGGGTTTTTGTAATTGACTCTCCATTAAAACAAGTTCTTTGACTCGTAAACGCTCGGGAAATTCAATCGGTTGAAAACTGCATCTCATCGGATTAAAGCGAGCCAGCGTAATATGAATTTTTAATGATCTATTTTCTTTTTCAAAATTAATACCATTTTTTTCTAATTCTGATTCTAAATCATTTTTGATATGCTCTAAAATCGGAGAGTTTTCGCCATTGAGCCAAATCATTCGACAATAATTTTCGTTAGGCGCTCCGGTAATATTATTAAAGTATAAATCAAAAATCGAATATCGAGCAAAAACATTTTCGGCTATTTCAATAATCTGAGGCAACTGATCCAAAGATACTGAACCTAAAAATAATAGCGTCAGATGCAGATTTTCTTTAGGAGTTAAATTAACTCGTTCAGGCAAGGGCATTTTTTTTAAAACAGCAACAAGTTTATCTTTAATATCTGCTGAAAGTTCAATAGCAAAAAATAATCTTAAATAATTATTTTTCATTCTCTTCATTTTATCGCTATTTTTTATATTTGTCTATTTTTGATTATAATAAAATTATGTTTCTAGTAAATGTCATCCCTATCGCCTATCTTCCTCGATCACAGAATAAAACTCTCGTTTATTTTTCTTCTCAAAGACAAGAGATCTATAGTTTAGTTTTTATTCCTTTTGGGCGTCGAAAAACTGAGGCTTTAGTTCTTTCTTGCGAAGAAATTCAATCAAAAATTGCTATTAAAAAAGCTGAATTTCAAATCAAACCCCTCGGAAAAACAATAAATCCCAACCCCATCATTCATCAAAAACAATGGGAGTTATTTGATTGGCTTTCCAATTATTATTTTAATCCCTTGGCCTCTCTTCTAAAATACAGCTTGCCTTCTTTGAATCTACTAAAACAAATTAACATCAAAAACTCGCCTGCAGCGCCTGCTGATCAACTTTTAAAAAATAACCCGCCCCTTCTTCCTCAGGTTTTATTTAATGATGATTTTTTTCTATTAAAGCCCGCTATTCAACAAACATTAGATGACAATAAACAAGTTCTTTTCCTTTTTCCTAATCAAATTAAGTTAGAATATTATTGGCAGCATTTTTCTGAATATCAAGAGCAAATTCTTATTTATGAAAATAAAAATACCAAAAAGTTTCCGAAAATTTATCAAGAAATTAATGATGGAAAAACTAAAATTATTTTTGGCAAACGGTCTGCTCTTTTTGTCCCTTTTTATAACTTGGGGCTAATTGTTGTTGTTGATGAACAAAGCGCCGGTCATGAAACAATTGAAACAAAAATTCATTACAACGCAAAACAAGCAGCTATAAAA
Source organism: Minisyncoccota bacterium (assembly GCA_035369485.1). Classification (GTDB taxonomy): domain Bacteria; phylum Patescibacteriota; class Minisyncoccia; order UBA6257; family JAAZHW01; genus JAQVHD01. The sequence continues at coordinate 7,061 of DAOSMC010000005.1, forward strand.
TTACAAAACCTCTGGCAAGCTCAACTCGTTTTTACTTCTTATGCGCCTTCCGTAGAAACTACATTTAAAATCAACAATGGCAAATACCATTGTTTAAATCATCCTGTTATGCCCGATGCACAAAAAATTTCTATTATTCATAAAGACGCTAAACAAAATAATATTTTTGCAGATCAAACTCAAACAATTCTCGAAAAAGCATTAAAAAACGAAAGCCGAACGTTGATTTTTAATAATCGTCGCGGCCATTCACCTGCTCTCGTTTGCCAAACTTGTGGATTTGTCTTCCAGTGCCCTCATTGTGATACAGCCCTTGTTTATCATAAAAATGACGTCAAAACACTTACTTGTCATCATTGCGGTTATACTGAACTCGCTCCCAATTTTTGTCCCAACTGTCAAAGTTATCTCATTCAATTTCTTGGGATTGGCAACCAAAAAATAAATGAATACCTGAAACATTCTTTTCCTAATGTCAAAAGTGCTATTTTTGACTCCGATCATTTAAAAAATCTTCGGCAAGAAAAAGGACTATTTGATGAGTTTATGAACAAAAAATTAGACGTTTTAATCGCGACGGAACTTTTCTCAAAATTTTTTGATTTCATCTCTTCGATTGACCTGATTATTATTCCTTCAATTGAGCAAATGCTCGTTACGCCCGATTATAGGACTGAGGAGCGAATTAGAAATCTCTTGACAATTTTTTCTTTAAAATCAAAACGGGTATTAATTCAAACATTTGATCCAGCTAAAAAATGGCTAACCGAAATTTTAGAAAAAGATTTTTACGAGCGCCAAATTGAAATGCGCAAAAAAACATTTTATCCCCCCTTCAGCCAGATTATCAAAATAGAAATTGCCCACAAAAAACCGGCTCAATTATTAAAATTATCCGATTACACTTATAAACTGCTTGAAAAAAATCTTGCACGCCTCTTTAAACCCGACCATTATATTATTTCTCACCCTATTTCGCCTGTTGTTCCAAAAAAGAATAATATTTATTTTAAAAATATCTATTGGCGACTTATTGCTCATCAAGAATCAAATATTTTACTTAAACGTAATGCTGTTTTAAAATTATTACCCGATGAAGTCAACGTTGAAATAGAACCATTTGATCTTTTTTAATTTTTGCTATACTCATAATAATGAGAATATTATCAATTTTTGACAAACAAGACGAAGCATTTCTTCGCCAAAAAACACAAGAAGTAAAAGATCCGACTGATCCAGAAATCAGAAAATTAATTGAAACAATGAAAGACGCAATGAAAAAAAACAATGGCGTAGGATTGGCGGCTAATCAAATCGGCAAATCATGGCGTATTTTTATAGCTGAATATCAAAATCAGTTTTATGCTTTTATCAATCCAAGAATAATAAAACACTCGCGAAAAATAGTCCTCGGAGAAGAAGGATGTCTAAGCGTTCCTTATATCGTAGGCATTGTTCCACGATATGAGAAAATTGTTATTGAGGGACGCGATCTAAATAATAACAAGATCAAGATTAAAGCATCAGGAACGCTGGCGCGTATTTTTCAACATGAAAACGACCATCTTGACGGTATTATTTTTATTGATAAAGCAAAAGAACTTTATCAAGTGAAATCAGCAAAAAATGACTAAAAATGAAGTAAAAATTGTCTTTTGGGGAACGCCCTACTTTGCCGCTCGTATTCTAGAGGGGCTAATTTCTGCTCATTTTTGCCCTATTTTAGTGGTTACAGCTCCAGATAAGGTAAAAGGCCGAGGTTTACAAAAAACCCCCTCAGAAGTCAAAAAAATCGCTAAAAAATGGGGTTTAGAGGTGGTTGAACCAGCCAAATTGCGGCAAAATGAGGCTTTTTTACAACAACTTCGACAATTAGATCCCGATCTTTTTATTGTGGCGGCTTACGGTAAAATTATTCCAGCTGAATATTTAAGCATCCCCCAAAAAGGCGCTTTAAATATTCACCCTTCTCTTTTACCACGATGGCGTGGCCCCTCTCCCCTTCAAGCAACCATTCTAGCGGGCGATACTGAAACAGGTGTTTCTATTATTTTAATGGATGAAGAAATGGATCACGGACCCATTATCAAAAACTCAAAACTCAACTCTCCAATTGCAAAATTAACTTACAGACAATTAGAAGAAAAATGCATCGAGGAAGCAATCAAATTATTAATTGAAATATTACCTCAATGGTTAAACGGGGAAATCAACCCCATTCCTCAAGATCACGAGAAAGCAACTTATTGCAAAATAATCAAAAAAGAAGATGGACTGACAGATTTTAATGAGCCAGCTGAATTAATTGAAAGAAAAATCCGTGCTTTCGAAGTATGGCCCAATGTTTATTTCGAACGCAACGGAAAAACATATAAGATTTTGGAGGCTGATATTTTTAAAGATGAAAATATTCTCAAAAATAAAACACTTGGCGAATTTTTCTGTCTGAATAAACAACTCATTGTTAAATGCGCTGATAATGGCTTACTTATAAAAAAAATCCAACCCGAAAACAAAAAACCGCTTGATGGCTATGCTTTTTGGTGCGGCTACCAAAACAAAATAGCAAAATAAAGAAAAGAAATAAAAAATGAACAATAAAAAATGGGAAGTTATAAAACTTCCCATTTAATTTTCTTAAATTAAAAATTAAAATTTATTGAAAATAACGGCGGCGCGAGCATAAGCTTCGCGCAAAGCTTCTGCGGGAATGTCTTTTTTACTCAGATCAGGATTTTCAATGATAATACTATCTCTAGCCCAATATTTTAATTTGGGCTGCTTCTTGCCATTTTTGGTTGGAACAGGAACAAACCACAAAACAAAACTGCCTATCCTAAAACGTATTTCCTCAATTTGAGGTTTCACCTTGACCTCCTTTCATAAATTCGGCGATAACATTTCTCACAGAGCTGACCGGCTCCTTCAACATAATACTTCCTTAAATTAACATGGGTTTCTTTTGAGTACTCCGTCTCAGCACCACATGAGACACAACAATCCTTTTTTTCCCTCTTCCTATTTTCCCTCTTAAATTTTCTAAACATTTTTCCCTCCTTAAAGAAAAATTTTTAAATTCTCTAGTTATAAGAATAATCAAAAAATATTAGTTTGTCAAGAAAAATAATAAAATTTTTTCGTTATTTCAAAGATAAAAGCAAAAGAGGCAGCTGAGCGAAATTTTTAATAAAAATTTCGCTCAGCTACCTCGGCTTTATATTTTGTGCTTAATTTAAAGGATTTTATCAATAAAGAAAATTACTAATCCAAAAACTGTGGAAATAGCAGAAATAATCCAAAATCGCATGGTAATTTTTTCTTCCGGCCAACCAATGGCCTCAAAATGATGGTGAATGGGTGAAGAAAGAAAAACTTTCTTTTTTCTAAATTTTTTACTGATCAGTTGCACAACGACTGAAAGCGTTTCTACTAAAGGAATAAAAGCAAAAAAGGGAAGAAGAAAAGCTGTGTTTGTATACATCGCTAAAACGCCCAAAGTAATCCCTAAAGCCATTGAACCTGTATCGCCCATAAAAAAACGCGCTGGATGGATATTGAACCACAAAAAAGCCAACAGCGCTCCCAAAATAACGCCAATAAAAGTAGCCAAATCAAAACGACCTTGAACAAAAGAAACTACGGCCATTGCCAAATAAGCAAAAAGCATAACACCACCCGCTAGTCCATCTTCTCCGTCTGTTAAATTAGTAGCATGAGCTGTACCTGCAACAACAAAAATGAAAAATAAAATATACCATGGCCCCAAAGAAATATCTCCCAAAAATGGAATATGTATCACATCCCAATTAAGTTTAAAATAGAACCAGGAAGCGCCTACCAAAGCAATGATAAAATAAAGAATTAATTTTTGCTTAACACTCAACCCCCCGCCCTTCGGGCCTCTTTTTAAAACACCTAAAATATCATCGGCCAATCCAATCAAAGCTGCGCCAATTAAAGAAAAAAGTGGTAAGTAAGTTTGGGCTCGGCTAACAAAATTAAAATAATCAAAAACCTGATCAAAAATTTTACTTAAAAGAAAAACTATTAAAGCAATAATGGCAGTGGTAAACCATATTAAAATACCACCCATAGTTGGCGTTCCTTCTTTTTTCTGATGAAAACTAGCAAAAACAGGCGCTCCTTCTGCTCTAATCTGCTTGCCGACGTTATATTTCGATAAAATTTTTAACAGAACCGGCGTGAGTAATAACGCTAAAACAAACGAAACGGTCGTTAGAATAAAAAGGCGTGATAATTGCAAAATAATTAGTTCAAAAGACATAGGCTTTATTTAACCAGCGCAAAAGTGTTTCTATATCATTATAACGATCGGGCGTCTTTAAAACAACTACTAAAATTCGACGCGGCGATTCATTGCTGCGCTGACTCGGAACAAGAAAAACACCGCAAAACGTTTGCCAAGCCTCATCGGTAAATCCTGTTTTACCGCCAGCATAAACAACGTTTAATTCATCTAAAAATTTTGGATTGTGAGCGATTAAATTGATATTGAATAAATTATGCTCTACTGTTGCGCTTTTATCTTGTTGTTCATAAACCCCTTGAATTTTGGTTTCGGCAGTTTTGGAAATGATTAATAAATTAGGATATTCATTAACAATATAGCGCATCAGTTTTTTAAGATCAGAAGGTGTTGATTGATTGAGAAAACTTAAACCAGTTGGTTCAACAAATGTTGTCTGAGTCATTCCTAATTGCTTTGCCATGTCATTCATTAAACCTACAAATCGATCCTCCCCCATATGTAAAGATAAGGCTTTAGCGGCTTTATTTGAAGAAATAATTAAAAGCGACTGGATTAAATCATTAACCGTTAGCCGCTCTTGTTGATAAAAAATATCGGGATCACCATCGATATTTAAAGCTTCTTCAGAAATTACCACTTCTTCATTGGATGGCAAATATTTTTCTGCAATCAAAGCAGTCATTAATTTTGTTAATGAAGCAATCGGTCTTCGCAAATTGGGTTGTTTTTGATAAAATATAAAATCAGAGTCTAAATCAACAACCAGAGCCCCCTCGGCTTGAACCAAAGGGTCATCTTGCGTATCCCAATTGCGAAAAGGATAAGTAATAGCTGAAGGATTAGAACGAACGCTATATTGTTCTAAAAACAGACTTCCATTAGTGCGGAAGTTTTCATTAATAAAAAAACGGGCATACAACCAGCTACCGCCAAAACCAATTCCAACGCCCACCAAAACAATGATCATAATTTTAATAATTTTTTTAAATACTTCCATGATTATAAATTATGATATTTTTCATAATCGGGCAAAGCCTCTATTTTTTCTAATCCCATTTTTCTTAAAAAATCAAAGCTGACTTTATACACAAAGGCGTTTGCTCGATGTGGATCAATTTCTCGAGTAATTAAACCGCGGATCAATAAATTTCTTAAAATATAAGAAGAATTAACGCCTCGGATATTATCAATTTCGGCTCGACTAATTGGCCCTTTATAAGCAATAATAGAAAGAGTTTCTAAGGCGGCAGGCGTAAGATCTTCTTTTAAAATTTTCTGAAGAAATTTTTCAATTGATTCTCTTAAATCAGGTGCTGTTGTTAACTGAACTTGTTCATCAAAAATAACCAACGACAATCCCCTTCGATTGTTTTGATATTCATTTTGCATTACTTGAACGGTTTTTTTAATTTCTTCCAATGGAATCTCTAAAGTATCGGCTAATTTTTGAAAAGTTACCGGTTCACCGGCAATAAATAAAATAGCCTCTATTTTTCGTGCTAATTCTTCACTGTTCATAATGATGAGATTGTTTAATGGTAATTTTAATTTCGCCAAAATTTTCCTGCTGATCAATAATAATTAGTTGTTCTTTAAACATTTGCAAAACGGCTAAAAAAGTAACAATAACTTCTATCTTTTCTTTGACGGATACTAATTGATTAAATTCAGACGATGTTCGTTCTGTTAAAATTTTAAGAATGTTTTTAATTTTCTCCTCTATCTTAATAACTTTTTTTATTTTTTCAATTGTTGTTTCGCCCAAACTGCTAAATTCCTGCCAAATTTTTACAAAAGAATTGTAAAGCATTTGAGGAGTGCAGTTTTCGGGCGGATAAAAAATTGGTGATTGATTAACTAAAAATTCTCGAGCAAACATTTGCTGCTGAGTAAAATTTTCTTTTATAAATTGAGAGGCATTTTTAAATAAGCGGTATATCTCCAAACGTTCGGTTAAATCTTTTATTTCTATTTCTTCTTCAGGACTTAACTCTAATGTTGGCAACAGACTCTTTGATTTAATTAAAATCAGTTTTGCGGCTATAACTAAAAAGTCCGCTAAAATATCAGGTGAAGATTGCTTTAAATCGCCTACATAATTTAAAAAAGCATCTGTTACCTGCGCAAGACTAATTTCAGTAATTTCCATCTTTCTTTCTTCAATTAAACTCAAAAGCACATCAAGCGGTCCACTAAATTTCTCTTGCTGAATTTCTAATTGATTAATTTTTTGCTGATTCATAATCTTGCTTTATTTTAAATTCTAAATTATAATCCAAATAGTGCTTATTAACATTTTATTAAAAGGAGGTGTAAAATGGCAATAAGGTATGGCCGAAAAAATTGTCATCATGAATGGGCTATAAGAGCAGATGGTTACGAAGAAGGTTGCGCGCCAATTATCTGCATTAAATGTGGGGCTTTTGGTTGTTTGTGTGATGCCCGCAGGGAATTTAGGAAGTGGTATTTTATAAAAAAGATGGGAATTCCCGCTAGTCTTTATAATCGCTTACAATTTTCTATGATAATACCAGATGATTATAAAGCAAGACAAAAAGAACAGAAATTATTCGATCTCATATTTAGCCGGAAGTACAATAGTACTGATAATATTAATCAAAAGTGGAAAAACCCTTACGTAAAAAAATTGAAAACAGAAAAGAACAAAAAATAAAATAATTTATTATGTCGCTTCGTTAAAGACGGAGCGACATTTTTATTTTAACAAAATTTTTATTTGTTGTGAATGCTTAGTATTATTCTACTTGATGTATTTCTACTGGACGAGCGATGAATAATAAAAGGTTTCAACTATTTTTTTCAATTCAATGCCTGTAATAATTAAGGAATAATAATGCATAAATAATAAAGGTAAATTAAAAACCGCATGGTTTTACACTGCGGTTTTTTGTCCCTCATAGCGCTTTTTGATCTTGTTTCCTGCTCCGCACGAATCCTCTGCAATTTTTTGAACCGCAATGACATTCGAACGACTCTTCCAGGTGCGCAATCTTATCATAATTAATCGTAATTTCCTCTCCTCTCTTAATATCTCTCAGCGCTTATCCAATTCGTTCTTTCTCTTCAATATTCGGTTCGCAAGAATGATTGATATAACATCCTGGTTTCTCGCTCTTTCTAAATTCTATAAATTGATTCTCATTATCTCCCATGACACTTTTTAAATTTTTTACCGCTGCCACAAGGGCAGGGATCGTTCCGACCAACATTTTTAAATTTTTCGGGAGAAATATCTGACGGCAATGAAGGCGCTGGTTTTGCTACAGGCGAAACTTGCTGTTTTTTTATTTGAAAGATAATTTCAAAAAACATTTCTTCAAAACGATCAAAGAAATCTTTAAATAGTCGGAAAGCATTGGTTTTATATTCAACCAGTGGATCATGCTGACCATAAGCCCTTAATCTGACTGCCTCTCTTAAATATTCCAGATTTTCTAAATGAGCTGTCCACAAATTATCTAAAACGTTTAACATCATTGATTTAGAAATGTTCTCTAACAACTCTATTCCAATTTCAGCTTTAATTCTTTCAAAAGCAGTTTTGCTTTTTTCCAAAAGAAAATTATATAAACTACTTTCGGCAATCTCATTGAGCTTAACATTTTCTTCAATAATCTTAAACTCCTTCAAAAACGCTTCAAGATTTTCAATCGGCACATTAATTAATCTTGCTATATTTTTTTCAATAATAGACTCTACTTCTGATAAAAGATGGTGGGATTGAGCTAAGTCTAATATCTTGTTGCGATAATCGTAAAAAACTCTCCGTTGTTTATTAAGGACATCATCAAATTCAAGGGTATACTTTCGAGCGTCAAAATTTAATCCTTCGATTTTCGTCTGAGCTGATTCAATAGCGCGATTAACTATTTTTGATTGAATGGGCATACCATAAGGATAATTCAAAACGCCCATTAAAGATTTAATACGTTCTCCACCAAAAATTCTCATCAAATCATCCTCCAAAGAAACAAAAAATTGAGAAGAGCCAGGATCTCCTTGTCTCCCCGCTCGACCCCGTAATTGATCATCTATCCGACGCGCCTCATGTCTTTCTGTGCCAATGACATGAAGCCCTCCCAATTCTTTTACTTTAGCAACCTCCTCAGCAATCGGCGGATTTCCACCAAGAATAATATCTACTCCCCTTCCCGCCATATTAGTAGCTACTGTAACAGCTTTTAGTTTACCCGCTTGAGCGATAATTTCTCCTTCTTTTTCGTGATTTTTTGCGTTCAAAACATTATGAGGAATGCCCTCTCGAGAAAGCATCGCTGATAATTTTTCGTTGTTTTCAATTGAAACCGTACCAATCAAAAGCGGTTGACCTATGTTATGTCTTTTTTTAATTTCCTCAACAATAGCTTCCCATTTTTCTGTAGAAGTTTTATAAACTAAATCAGGCAAATCTTTACGAATCATTGGTTTATTAGTTGGAATAGGAACTACTTCTAACCCGTATACTTTGTCAAATTCTTCAGCTGCAGTTAAAGCAGTGCCCGTCATTCCTGCTAATTTCTCGTACATTCGAAAATAATTTTGAAAAGTGATGCTAGCAAGAATACGATTTTCTTGTTTTATTTCTACGCCTTCTTTGGCCTCAATGGCTTGATGCAATCCGCCGGAATAACGTCGTCCAAAAAGCAAACGACCGGTGAATTCATCCACAATAATCACTTCTCCATCTTTAACAATATAATCTTTGTCACGCTTGAATAGAGCGTAGGCTTTAAGAGATTCTTCTAGATAATGGACGTATCGAAAATTTTCCGGTGAATATAAATTTTTCACTCCTAACATTTTTTCTACTTTTTCAATACCACTATCAAGAATAAGCACTGATTTTAGTTTTTCATCAACTTGATAGTCAATGTTTTTTTCTAATCGAGGGACGATTTTTGCAAAAAGCTTATATGATTCACTCGCCTCCATGTCAGGAATAGTAATGATTAGTGGTGTTCGAGCCTCATCAATTAAAATACTATCAACTTCATCAACAATTGCATAATAATGACCTCGCTGAACTTTTTGATTTAAATCATAAACTAAATTATCCCTTAAATAATCAAAGCCGAATTCATTATTCGTGCCATAAGTGATATCGGCATCATAAGCTGTTTTACGCGAAACTGGCCTTAAATATTCGTAAAATACTTTAAAACTTCCAGTTGCATCTCTTTTTTCATCAGTTTCATCCCCTTTTTCTTTATTATTATTCTGGTTGTTTATCAGAATATTGGCAGAGTTATTGACGTTTTTATAATCAGGATCATAAAGAAAAGCTTCATCATGGGCAATGCAGCCTATAGAAAGACCGAGTAAATAATAAACTTGTCCCATCCAAACTGTATCGCGTTTAGCCAAATAATCATTCACGGTAACAACATGTACTCCTTTTTTAGTTAAAGCATTGAGATAAACAGGTAAAGTTGCGGCCAGAGTTTTTCCCTCGCCGGTTTTCATTTCGGCAATTTTCCCTTGGTGAAGTGCCAACCCTCCCAACAGCTGAACATCATAATGTCTTTGTTTTAAAGCGCGTTTTGCCGCTTCTCGGACCAAGGCAAAACCCTCAATTAAAACGTTTTCTAGGTCTGCAGGTGATTTTACTTTTTCTCTCAAACTCAGCGATTTTTCTCGAAGAGAAAAATCGCTGAGTGTTACTAATTCAGACTCAAAAGCGTTTACTTTATCAATAAATTTTTTATTTTGTTTATAAAATTTTTGGCTAAGATCTGAATGAAAAAAATTCAAACGCATATCAATATTATTACTTATTTATTTATATTAGCACATCTTGAGAAAAAATCAAAAAAATACCCACGTATAATTTCTTTCTTTGATTTTAATATAGATTATTTATAATGGATGTTATGGTAAAAATAAATAATAACTATTTTTTATTGCGCCATGGCGAAGCATTTTCAAACAGAGAACCGCGCTGGCTTTCTTCCTGGCCAGAAATTAAAATAGCCCATCTGACATCGCGGGGTAAATTAAAAATTAAAAAACAAGCTCAAATTTTTAAAACTAAAGGCATAGACCTGATTTTTTCCTCTGATTTAGCTCGAACCAAAGAAACAGCCCAAATTGTTGCTCAAATTATTAAAAAGCCTGTCATTTTTAAAAAAGAACTGCGAGAATTAAACTTCGGCGTCTTTAACGGATTTCATCCCAATGTCTATTGGGCTTATTTTCAAAATCCTCTAGAACGTTTTACCAAAAAGATTCCACATGGCGAAACACTCAATCAATGCGCCAAAAGAATTTTCAATTTTTGGAAAAAAATAAATTGCCGCTATCAAAACAAAAACATTTTAATTATTAGCCATGCCGATCCGCTTTGGCTACTAGAGTCAAAAATTAGAAAGTTAACAAAAATTCAAATGGTAAAAAATTATCGATTACGCTTAAGTCCCGGCGAAGTAAGGATTATCAGAGCGCATTCTAAAGATTAACCATTACCATAGCTACAATAGCCAAAAATAAAAAAATATTGATCAAAATATTACTTGCTAAAATAAATTGGGCTAATTTTTTGATGCGAAACCAGAAGATAAAAGCCAAAAGAAGATGAAGGGCTGAAAAGAAGAAACCAACAAACCAAAAAAGATAAAAATTCCAAAAGTAACCGGTCATTTTAATGCCTTCGAGCGAAGTATAATAAAGAATATAAGAACGCTGAGGCAAAAATTTGATATTAAGAAAAATAATAACCAAAGCTACCAATAATATAATAATATTAATGATTAGAGAAATTCTAACCCAACGATCATGTAAAAAAATTTTTAGTTCGTCCTTAGTCATAGAAACAATTATAAAAATTTCATCTTTAAAGTCAAAAACAGGTATCTACTTGCAGTTTGTGCTAAAAAAATTCATGACTTTTTCAATTTTACAGTAGCAATCCTTGGCGCCCCTGATGGGAATCGGACCCATGTTTCCACCTTGAGAGAGTGGCGTCCTAGCCACTAGACGACAGGGGCTTAATTGTTTATTTTAACTAAAATTGAGAAAAAATAAAGAAATTTGCTAGTTTTCTAATTGACAAACATTCTAAAAAAGATTAAGCTAAAATTAGCTATTTAATTTTAAAAGAAAGGAGGATTAAGATGAACCGAAAAGTTCGTTTTCTTAAATGGACCCCTCAAACAAAAATTGATGCTGTTATTGCGCTAGGAATGGGCTTCAAAAGAGACTTCACCGATATTTCTGATCAAACAAAAAGTATCTGTTCTACCGCTGCTTTAATTTCTATCCAAAATAATATTCCACTAGTTTTAGTGGGACAAGAAATGGATGATGAACAAGAGGAAACAGCAAAATGTGTTCCTAATGAAAGTGTCAAAATGTACCGTTTTGTCAGATATCTGCACACTGAACAAAATATCGTAGAAAAAATTTCTCAATTAAATGCTCGATCTCTTTATGGGAAACTCGATACAGTTCTAGAATTAGTTGAAAAAACGGGATGGGAAAAAATTGCCATTATCTGTCATGTTGACATGATGCCAAGAATAAAAAAAGTTTTGAAACAATTAGGCTTGATGAAAGAAGTTGAAGTTTCTGTTTATCTCGCTCCCATTCGGCCCATGTACAATGGCGATTCTGATTTCTGGTGGCTACGCGAAAATTGGCGTGCAAAGCTCTACGAAATGAGCAGTAGTTTATTCAATTTGATTAATCGTTAAAATAATTTAAGGTCGCTCCTGCAGCGACCTTTTTATTTTTTTAATTCTTCAACAATTTTTTCTAGTTGCATCGCGTGTGATCCTTTAATTAAAATTGCATCATTACTGCTAATTTCTTTTTTAATTATTTTACTGGCGCTTTCGCTATTATTAAAGACAAGCACTTTATTTTTATCAAAACCGTGTTTTATTGCAGATTCGGCAATCAACCGCGCCGCTGAACCAACGCAAATCAGAAAATCAACTTTTTTAATTACTTCTTTCCCTATTTCTTCGTGTGCCTCAGTTGTATATTTGCCTAATTCTAACATATCGCCTAAAATAGCCACCCTGCGGCGTTGAGTGAAATGGCCTAGTGTTTCCAGAGCAGCTTTCATTGAGAGGGGTGATGCATTATAGCAATCGTCTAAAATAACGCTATTTTTAATACCTTTTATAATCTGCATTCGATGATCGGGTGGTTGATAATTAGCTAGATAATCGCTAATTTTAACAAGATTGATACCAAAAACAATTCCTACCGCTACGGCTGCTGCTATGGAATAAATCTGAGGCTTGCCCATAACCCGAAAAAGACGAAAAGGAACAAAAACATTACCATACTGAATTTTAAAAGTGATACCTTCGGGAAATTCATTTTCATCAAATTTATATTCAAAATTAATAATTTGAATATCAGCATCCTCTTTAAACCCATAACTAATTATGTGGGCGCGTGTTTTTATTCTCAAATTCCACACCAATTCATCATCACGATTTAAAATAGCAAAACCGTTAGCGGGTAGCAATTCGATTAATCGCGCTTTTTCTACTGCCACCGCAGTAGGACTAGAATAAAACTCCACATGAACCGGTATTTCTCCTATACTCGTGATGACTCCAATTTTAGGTCGGGCTAAACGTGCTAAATATTGTATATCCCCTGGTCGATCCGCAGCCATTTCTAAAACTAAAATTTCGGGATATTTTTTATTAAAAATAAGAAGTTGGCCAATAGCTTGAAAAATTACTTTTGGCCAAAACAAAATTCCGCGAATTGCATTATAATCACCCAAAATTGTTAGTGGCACTCCTAATTCATTATTAAAATTCCCTTGCGAGCGTCTTACATTCCGTTCTCCTTTCAAAACAGTATAGACAGCTTCTTTGGTAGAAGTTTTGCCAACACTACCTGTAATGCCAATCACTGCCGGTTTATATTTCTTCAATGTCCATTGAGCGAGAATTCGCAAAATATTTTTTAAAGTATTAAATAGCAGGGGGGATTTCATAGTAGTCTAAAATAAATTGAGCGAGCTCTTTAAACATTGGAACTACGGTCGACCCCGCCAAAGATGCTTCTGGTTTGTCTAATTTAACAAGAATAATAAAACGCGGGTCATCAGCTGGAGCGTAACCAATAAAAGAATGGATGGTTTTATCTGAATAAGTGCCATTTGCATCTGGCACTTGAGCTGTGCCAGTTTTTCCAGCAATTTGATAACCTTGAATTTCAGCCACTTTATTTTTTTCAACAGAATTAACCATAATAATTCTTAATTGATCCGCTGTTCCTTTACTAATCACTTGTTTTTTAGGTTTTGGTTCAAATGTCTTTTCTTTATTTCCTTCAGGATCAACAATTGTTTCTACTACATAAGGAGTCATCATTAACCCATTATTGGCGATAGTTGAAAAAGCATTAATCATCGCGATAGGCGTAACAGAAATGCCCTGACCAAATGAGGCGGTAGCAAAATAAATATCGTTAAAACTTTTCAAATTATTAATATTACCAACCGCTTCATTAGGCAAATCAATGCCTGTTTTTTGATTAAATCCGAAGTTTAAGACATGTTGATGAAAAATATCATGACCGATTAATTTTTCTAAATAAACGGCGCCCGTATTCAAGCTATAAGCAATAATATCAAAAACATTGCACTCGCCGTGCGCTTTAAAATCCCAGTTTTTGATTGTTTTTCCACTAACAACTACTTCGCCATTATCATAAAATTTTGTTTGAGGAGTAATCCGTTGCGAATCAAGTCCAGCCGCTACTGTAATAATTTTAAACACTGATCCTGGTTCGTAGGTTAATTGAATGGCTGAATTTAAAAAAGAGTTCAACGAATAGGATGAATATCGATTAGGATCGAAATTAGGATAATTGGCTACGGTTAAAACTTTTCCTGTCTCAGGTTCCATAACGATAATTGATCCACCCTCAGCTTTCCATTCTTTTGCCTTTTTTTCTAATAAATCCTCCGCCTTATTTTGAATATGAAAATCTATTGTTGTAACAATATCATTATTGGCTCGACTATAAATTAAATTTCTCAATGATAAAAAATCAAATAAATCATTAGATAAAGATTGGTTGGACAAATAATCATCGTAGTATTTTTCTAAACCATATTGACCATGAAAATTCTTAACATCATCCTTAACATAACCAATCAATTGAGAAGCAAATTCTTTATATGGATAATAACGACCAATATATTCCTTAGTGTAAATTCCTTTAAGATTAAGATCTTCTATTTTTTGCGCGGTTGTTTCATCAACTTTTTTAGTTAATAATTCATAGAGACTTTGCTTTTTGGAAAATTTAATAATCAAATCTTCATATGATAAATTGAGCTGCTTAGATAAAACGCTAGCTGCTGCTACTGGATCATCAATTTCTTTGGGCACTGCATAGATCTCAAAAAATTTTTTATTAACCGCGACGGGAATTAATGACCCCTCTCGCGTTTGAAAATAAATTGTTCCTCTTAAATATTGAAGATTGTTTTTAATTTGTTCGGCAGTCTTTACTTGAGCAGCCGCCTTTTGCGAAAAATCTTCATAATGAAGAATTTGCAATGAATAAAGCCGCCATAAAATTATGCCAGCGCTTAAGACAAAAATTATTAAAATAAAATGCAAACGCCAATTATTTAAAAATTGTTTCGCTTTTTTTCGCTTCATCTCAATAATTCATTATAAATTATTCAAATTGGTTAAACCAACCTCCATTTGTGGATTTTTAACCAAAGAAAAATATCCAGGAACAGCTACTAGAATTAAACCCTCTTTTTCGGCGATCGCTGTAAATTTATCAAAACTTTGAAGAGAGGCTACCTGATTTTTTAATTCAGCATTTTTCTGTTCAAAAACAACTGATTGGGAAGTTAAGTTTTTAATATCAAAGCGATAATTAACCATTTTAATCTCTAAAAATAAGCTCCCAACGATAGTAAAAATAATTAAAATCATCAAACCAATATTCAAAAACGCAACAAAAGAAAAACGAGAATTTAAAACTTTACTATTTTTCTTTTGCCAATTCATTCGTTGCGTAACTAAATTATAGCGATTATGTTTTAAACTAATAATTGTCATGATTGTTTTATTTTTTGAGCCACCCGCAATTTGGCGGAACGGCAGCGACGATTATTTAAAATTTCGACCTTGGTAGGAGTAACTGGTTTTTTAGTAATTATTTTCAAAACCCCCTCCTTTTGTTTATCCCTAAAAAAATTTTTAACAATTCGATCCTCTAATGAATGATAGCTGACAACAGCAATTCTTCCTTTAACATCTAAAATTTTTACCGATCCTTTAAGTGCTTCAGTTAAATTGTTTAATTCATCATTTACATAAATTCGTAAAGCTTGGAAAATTTTTGTTGCTGGATGAATTTTTGTTTTTCTTCTTCCCGTCTTTGTCACAATCTCCACTAATTGCGATGTTGTCGTGATACGTCGTTTCTTTCGTTCTTCCACAATAGTTTTAGCAATGCGATAAGCATTTTTTTCTTCTCCGTACTCACGAAAAATTTTGGTCAATTCATTAACACTCATTTTATTAATAACCTCCTCAGCGGTTAAACTACCCTGGGAATCAAAAGTCATTTTTAACGGTTCGTCCCGCAAAAAAGAAAATCCTCTCTGCGATTCTTCAATTTGAAAACTACCTAATCCTAAATCGAAGACAATGCCATTAACCGGTTTAAATTTTTCTTTCTGAGCAATTCGAGCAATATTTTTAAAATTTCCTTGCCGCAAGATCACGCGATCCTTAAAAGCGACTAATCGTCTCTCGGCAACTTTTAACACTTCACTATCTAAATCAATTCCTAAAACTTTTCCCAACGGCGCCGTATGTTGAAGAATTGCTAAGGTGTATCCCCCTTCACCCAACGTTGCATCAATAAAATTTTCATTCGGCTGAGGATCAACAAATTGAATGACTTCTTGTAAAAGAGCTGGGATGTGCATATTTTAAATCCCGAAGTTAATTAATTTCTCGGCAATATCATTAGCATCTCTTTCGGTTTTTATTCGATATTCATTCCAAAGATTTTCATCCCAAATTTCCAAACGATTGCTTACGCCAGCAATAACCACTTTTTTATTTAATCCGGCAAATTTTCTGAGATAATCGGGAATAAGAACTCTCCCCTGTTGATCAATCTCAGACTCCACCGCTCCGGCTAACATAAATCTGGAAAAGGCGCGCGAATTTGATTGCGTTAATGGCAAATTAACCAATTGACTCAGCAATACCTCCCATTCTTTTTTAGGATAAACAAACAAGCAAGAATCAAGACCGCGTGTAATAATCACCGTCTCACCTAATTCATGACGTAATTTGGCCGGCAAAGCCAATCTTCCCTTGGTGTCTAAATTGTAATGATATTCGCCAATGAGCATATTACTTATCCACAATTAAGATTATTTATCCCCACAGTTATCCACAATTCCCCACTACAAATATATAATACACAATTTCGAAAACAATTGCAAAATAAGAACAAACGAGTAGGAATTGCTTTTTAAATTAACTAATAGCTAAAAAAACCGCGTTTTAAGCGGTTTTTTTAAGAAATAGCGGATTACTCTTTTAAATTTTTTCCACAACTTATCCACACTGAATTCGTCTACTCTAAAAATCCCCCTTTTGTAGAAATTCCCACTCTTCAGGTGGAAGTTTTGGCAATTCACGAATGGGAGTTTTTCCAGGATAACGCCAAACGCTGATAATGCGAATTTTTTGATGAGATAAACCCGCTGAAATTTTTTTGTCTTTTTTGTTTTGTTTTGTTTTAATTTCTTGCAACATAACCCAAATTTCTTTAGGGTGTTTTATAGTGCCAGCATTTTGCATAACGGCAATAGTCTGAGGAGCAATCCCCTCTTCTATACGATGGGGTGTGTGTAACACTCTCTTAATTCGTGATTCCGATAATTGATACTGCATCATTTTTTCAATTGAATGTTTTGTCCAAACAACCGTTTCTGAATTTTGAGGAATTTTAAAGCGCATATTTTATTTAGAAATTTTTAATTTGTAAAAAATTCTATTCTTCTCACTACTTTGCAATCTGCTTTTCGAAACAACATCAGCAAAAAATTTGATACTTTGATCATACGTGATGCGATCTACAGGGTAAGGCGTAGCGTCTTTGCCGCCATGCGCAAAGGAATAACGTGCTGGATCTCGATAAGATGGCTTAGCTCCATAAATAATTTCAGAAACCAAAGACAAAGCTCGAATAGTTTTTGGACCTACTCCTTTAAGAGATAAAAGTTTTTCATATGATGCTGGCCGTTGTTCACAAACAAGATATAAAATTTTTTGTAAATATTTATTCTTGAAAAAGTTTTCTTTTACAACTGGATGCCAAACAAATTCTCGATTTTCTAAATTAAGAAATATAGTTTGTTGTCCATCTGATTTCACTTTTAATACTTGGGAGTAATCAGAAAAATGTTTTGCTAAAATTTTAATATCTTTCATTAAATCATAATAATTATTTTGTACTAATTGAGTGCTTACTGATCGAGTTTTTTCACTTTTTAATGCTGTTAAATTTAGCGTTGGCTGATTTAAAATTTGACTTGCAATTCCTGCATGAGGTTCTTTAACTAAATCTGTTATCTTTTTAGAATACCAATGATAACGTCGCGCCGACTGATTCTGAATATTCATTCCTTGTTGGATTACTGTCCAACTGCCATTTTTCGAAAAAAACAAAGTGTGATGATAGATCTGAAATCCATCTTGAACCAAAGCGCTATCAACCTTTGCTGTCATTTTAGAATTATAAATTAAAGAATTAACATAACCATCCGGTAAGCTCAAAGCATTACCCCATTGTTCAATTTCTTCAGGGGTTCTGCGTGAAGTTTTTCCCTTACCTCCGCAAATAAAAATTCCTAGTTCTTTTTCTCGTCCTCGAATAGCTTCTTTTAGGGCGGCTGTCAAAATGGTAGTTAAACCCGACGAATTCCAATCAAAAGCTAAAACCGTCCCCAGCGATTGAAACCAGACAGGATCAGAAATTCTCTTAATAAATTCATCGGATCCGTACTCATTAATAATCACTTCTATAATTTCTCGACCTAATTTTGTCATTCGCTCAAAAAGCCAACGCGGACACTTCCCTTCATCTAAGCCAAAAGTTGCAATTCCTCGATAAATCATACTTCATTATTATAGCAATTTTTGAAGGTAAAATAAATTGATTTTTGTTTTGAATTTAGTAAAATATTGTTAAATTGGGCGGTTAGCTCAGCTGGTTTAGAGCGTACGGTTCACATCCGTAAGGTCAGAGGTTCGAATCCTCTACCGCCCACTTCTTAAAAACAACCCGCTAAAGGGTTGTTTTTAATGAGTAAACTCTTTTTTCTTATTTATTTAATTTCCACTGTAGCGCCTGCTTCTTCCAATGTCTTTT
>DAOSMC010000006.1:0-25096 GCA_035369485.1 Minisyncoccota bacterium
TGTGGGATTTGTTGTTCAAGTTGCGGACTTTATGTCAGAGAGATTTGTACTGGTTGCAATAAAAGCAAAGAGGGGGTTGAGTTTTTGAAGAAAATTAATGCTAATTGCCCGGTTTTAGAATGCGCTGTTGAAAATAAAGTAGATGTTTGTTCGCGGGATTGTGAGAAGTTTCCTTGCGATCAATTTCAAAACTGGCCATTATCAGAAGAATGGATTAAAATGTATAAGGAAAGATTAAATAACTCTGAATAGTCATTCTCTTCGTTATTTACAACATTCTGACATTCTTAAGAATGTCAGAATGTTGTGGAGAAAGAATGAAGAAAGAATAATATAAAAATATGGTAAAAATACCGGTAATTAAATCAAAAAATTTTATTTTAAGACCATTTAATAAAGAGGATGAAAAATCATTGCAAGGAAATATTAATAATAAAAAAATTTATCAAAATACTTCAAATATCCCTCATCCTTATACATTAAAAGATGCTAAAAAATGGATAACCAAAAATTTAAAAGAAGAGAAAAAGAAAAATCCACAAATGATTAATTTTGCAATTGAAATTAATGATGAGGTAGTAGGAAGTGTGGGATTGGGTAATATAAAATACGGACACAAAGCGGAGGTTAGTTATTGGCTGGGAGAAAAATATTGGAATAGGGGAATAATGACTGAAGCGGTAAAGTTGGTAACTAAATTTGGATTTGAAAAATTAAAATTGAAAAAAATATATGGCAGGGTCTATATTTTTAATCTTGCTTCCAAAAAAGTATTGGAAAAGAATGATTATAAGTTAGAAGGTATTTTGAAAAAAGATTTTAAGAAAGATGGTAAATTCATTGATTCTTATTTGTTGGCCAAGATTAAGTAATAAATAAAATTGTTTGATATGAAAATGGCGCGCTTTGCGCGCCATTTTCATACCAAATTACCCAATATCTTTGTTTATAGCTGCGGAGCTTGGATTCGAACCAGGGTGTTTTTCTGTTTATAGCTGCGGGGCTTGGATTCGAACCAAGATACTCAGCTCCAAAGGCTGATGTCCTACCATTAGACGACCCCGCAATGAATGAGGGATTCTTTGACCACCAAAGGCGGGCAGGCCCTCCTACGGCGGGCAGGCCTACCAAAGGCGGGCAAGTTTGCCTACCGACAGGTAGGCAAGTGCTCAGAATGACAAAAACACAATCAGAACGACAGAAAAATTTTCTTAAAACTCAATAATACTAAAAATTAAATTTTTTAACTTTCAATTTCTTTATTATATTTATCCTCTTGTAATAATCAAGTTATAACAAATAGATTAGTCGCGTCGGCTAATAAAGAAAGTGCCGTCAGTGTTTTTTATCAGAACAAAATTTCGGCCATAGTCATCTTCAAAGTCAGCTCTTCCTCGACGCGAAGCTTCATTAAAAAATACTTGAACTTCGTTTTGATCAAGACGATCTCTCAAATAAACGAAGCCATCGTAAGCGACCTCATCATCATATTGGACATAGTAGCCATAGAGATAATCCTTTTTCAACATAGATTTATTTTTAACCGCCCTTTAAAAAATTTTATTTATTTTCACTACAAAGTTGAATCACAATCATTTCCAAAGGCAACGTTTGAATAGGGGAGTATTTGATTTGTTCTTTGATTTTCAAAAGAGAGTCAATTAATTTTTGTAAATCATTCATTGGAAAAGATTGGGCTAATTGATTAACTTTTTCTAATTGATCTTCGGTAAATTCATCTTGAATAATTTGGTTAATTTGAGGGTTGATTTTTATAAGCATTATCTGTCGTGCTAATTTGAGCACGGCACGGCTAAAATTAATTAAATCAACACCATTTTCATAAAGATTACTAATAAAAATAATAGCATTTTTGGTGTCTTTTTGCAAAAGATAATCCAAAAATTGGATTATTTTAGAAAAACTCACTCGTCCCAAAACTTCTTCTAAAGAATCCAAATCGATTTGCTTATAACCGAGGCTAATTATTTGATCGAGAAAAGATTCGGCGTCGCGCAAACTGCCTTCGGCCGAGACGGCAATCTCTTTTAAGGCATCAGGTGTAATATTAATTTTTTCTGCTTCGGCCAAAATTTTGAGACGAGAGATGATTTCATTAAGCGTTAGCTTTTTAAAATCAAATCGTTGAGTACGAGAAATAATAGTTGGCGGTAATTTTTCTGGTTCAGTGGTAGCTAAAATAAAAAGGGCATGAGCGGGCGGTTCTTCGAGCGTTTTGAGTAAAGCATTAAAAGCCTCTTTGGTAAGCATGTGCACTTCGTCAATGATAAAAACTTTATATTTGGATTTAACCGGTGCAAAGCGAATCCCATCTTTTAATTCTCGAATTTCGTCAATGCCACGATTAGAAGCAGCATCAATTTCAATTAAATCAAGCGAACGGCCTTCATTTATTTCAATGCAAGATCCGCATTGATTACAAGGTTCATGTTCGTTTTCTTTACGATTTTCACAATTAACAGCTTTGGCTAAAAGACGAGCGACAGTTGTTTTGCCCGTACCGCGTTGGCCACAAAAAAGATAAGCATGAGAAACGTGGTTAGTTGCTAGAGCATTGCACAAAGTTTGAATGATTGATTTTTGACCAATGACTTCGGCAAAAGTTTTTGGCCGATAGCGGCGGTATAAAGCTAAATAACTCATATTTATATTTATATTTTAACTTTTTCTAGGAAAAAAGCAAAATTAAAAATAAGAGAAAAGAATTGCGATGAGTTGCGGCGATTTTTCTTTTAGAAAAATCGCCGCAACTTGCAGCCATCAATAGATCAGAAACATTTTAAATATGTTAATTTTTGTAGCTCATGAATTAATTCATGAATTAATTCATGAGCTACAAAGAGTAAAAAATTGATTTAAAAATTATTTAAGGTAAAATAGAAAAGATTATGAAAAGAAAAATTTCTACCCCGCTAATGATTACGTTTGTTGTGGTAATACTAGTCATTGTGGTTGTGGTAATTTCCCAATTTTTTAATACAGTCCATTTTTATTTTAATCTCGCTGGTCAATCACAAGCGATAGTCGTTGATAATTCACCAAAACGGCTAGAAAATCCACCCAAGGATATTAAGGCAATTTATTTAACAGCTTATACTGCCAGCAATGATAAGCGAATGACGGAAATTATTGATTTAGTTAATAAAACAGAATTAAATGCAGTGGTAATTGATTTGAAGGATTACAGCGGTCACATTCTTTTTGATACCCAATCTGATTTTTTGAAAAAATTTGGGACAGAAAAAGTTTTGATTAAAGATTTAGAAGGATTGATAAACAAATTACATCAGAACGGTATTTATACCATTGGTCGGATTACTGTTTTTCAGGATCCGATTTTGGCTAAGGCACGACCAGATTTGGCAGTAAAAAACAAACAAACTAATGATCTTTGGAAGGATAATGGAGGCTTGGCTTGGCTTGATCCGGCTGCACCCGAAATCTGGAATTATATTTTTGTTCTTTCTAAATCAGCCATGCGTTATGGATTTGATGAATTAAATTTTGACTACATTCGCTTTCCTTCAGATGGTATTTTGTCTAATATGGCTTTTCCTGTTTATGATGGTCAAGTTGAAAAAGCCCGAGTTCTTAAAGATTTTTCCGAATACTTATCGGCTAATTTGCGTCCGTGGGGAATAAAAATTTCAGCAGATGTTTTTGGTCTGACTACCGTTTTTAATCACGACATGAACATTGGTCAAGTTTTTGAGAACTTCCTTCCCTATTTTGATTACATTTGTCCGATGGTTTATCCATCGCATTATGAATCAGGATTTTTAGGTTATGAAAATCCAGCGGCCCATCCTTATGAAGTAATCAAATATTCTTTAGATAAAGCTCAAGAACGCATCGATCAATTTAAAGAAAAACAAACGGTGGGAGATACATCTCAAAATATAAAAGTAGCTGTTTTACGGCCGTGGTTACAAAATTTTGATCTGGGCGCTACTTATAATGCCTCAATGATTATTAAAGAAAAAGAAGCGGTTTATGATTCGCTATGCCCTAATTGGAAAACAGAAGGATTTGATAATTGTTCTAATTACAGCGGATGGTTTTTATGGGATCCAAGAAATATTTATACGCCGTCGGCTTTAGAAAACGAATTTTAATAATAGAAAGATGAAACTTTATATTATAGCTACTCCCATTGGTAATTTAGAAGATATCACTTTGCGCGCCTTAAAAATTTTAAAGGAGGTAGATTTTATTTTATGCGAAGACACAAAGCATTCGTTGCGTCTTTTAAATCATTACCAAATTAATAAGCCGCTCATTTCATATCATCAGCATAGCCGATTAAACAAAGTGAATCAAATTATTGATTTATTGAAGCAAGGAAAAAATTTAGCTTTAATTTCTGATGCGGGCACGCCGGGTATTTCAGACCCGGGCAATGAATTAATTAAAATGATTTTAAAAGAAATTCATGAAGTGGAGATTGTACCTGTGCCGGGCGCATCAGTGGTTTCGGCTCTTTGTTCTATTTCCGGTTTTAATACTAATCGTTTTCTCTTTTTGGGCTTTCCACCAATGAAAAAACAGCGTCAGAAATTTTTAAAAGAAATTGCTGATTCTCCTTATCCTGTTGTTTTTTACGAATCACCTTATCGTATTATTAAAACATTGTCGGAATTGAATCAATATGATAAAGGGAGTAGATTAGAAGTAGTAGTGGGGAAAGAATTAACGAAAATGTTTGAAAAAATATATCGTGGTAAAATTAGTGAGGTTTTAACGGCAATTCAAAAAGATGGAGTGAAGGGGGAGTATTGTGTTATTGTTTCTTGCGAGGATAGTAAATCAAATTTGACAAAGAATAAAAAATAAAGAAAATAATTGAAGCGAATTTTAAAAATTTAGTTTGAAAGGAGAAAAGATGTTTTTTATTTGTGCGATTGAACGTCGAAAAAAAGAGAAGACAAAGGATTTTTTGGTCAGAGTGTTTAAATTCAAAAAAATGGTAGAAAAAGAATTGCGATGCAAATTAAAGATTGTTGTGTATGTTGATGATCAACAAATTTCCTGGGCAAAAATTCTTAATACGAGACAAAAACATCCAAACCCAAATTTATTAAAACAAAAATAAAGGGCTCCTAAGCCCTTTTTCTTTTTTTAAAAATAGTTATAATAAAAAAGTCGCTGAAAAAAGAAAATTATGTCTTTTGAACAACCTAATAATTTTAATAAAATTGAATATGATCCAGAAATGGAAAAACAGGAACGTTGGAGAGGGGAAATAGAAGCAGAAGTCGGAAAAGAAATTTCAGAAGGACAGTATGAAAAAGTAGAGGTGCAAATGCTTAAGGAAGAGGTTAAACATCAAAGTAAGGATATGTCAGACGAAGAGGCTTACAGAATTGCTTTAGAAATTTGGAAACAAATAGAAGTTGATAAAAGATTTAATCAAAAAGTGCAAGAAGAAAAAGAACGCGAGGAAAAAATCATCGATAAATAAAATCCGTCTTAGAGGCGGATTTTTCATAATCGCATCTGAGCATTTTTGTCTGTTATTCTGAGTGTTTTTATTTTTTGTCATTCAGAGTGTTTTTGTTTTCTGTCATTCTGAGAGCTTGCCAAAGGTGGGCAGGTACAACCCCCGCCTAACCGCCTGCCTGCCGGTTAAGCGGGGCGGGCAGGGAAGAATCCCATCCACAGCAAAAACCCCACGGTCATTCTGAGCGTCAGCGAAGAATCCCACCCACAGCAGTAATAGTTGCACAATGCTAAAAGCCACGAGATCCTTCACTAACGTTCAGGATGACGACGAAAAAAGGATGACGATAAAAAAATAGGATGACAATGGAAAACAGGGCGACAGGAGGGTTGAAGACGAGGATCTTTTTATTGACAAGCATCTATAAATTTGATAATCTAAAAAAAGAAAAGAAGCGTTCTTTTAAAATTATAAAATTAATTAAAATTAAAAGGAGGTAAAAATGGAAGAATCTTTCGTTTATGCTGGTGGGGGCATTTCGGGGTTAACCTATGAGGAATGCGTTGGTTGGCGTAAGTATGTGGCGAGTAAAATGCCATCTTACATCCACATTCTTTCGCCGATGCGCGGGAAAGAATATTTAAACAATGGAAAAATTATCAGTGGCTCGTATGAGGAGCATCCATTATGTTCTCAAAAAGGAATTCTGTGTCGAGATCATTATGATGTTCGGCGTGCTAATTTAGTGCTGATGAATTTTTTAGGTCTCCAAGTGGTTTCGATTGGTTCAATTGTAGAAATCGGTTGGACGTATGCCTATCGGCATCCCCTGATTACTTTAATGGAAAAAAACAATGTTCATGATCATCCGATGATCAGGGAAATATCAAATTTCATTCTTACTGATCTTGACGAAGCTATTGAACTGATCATTACAATTTTGACTCCATAAAAAAATAATAACAGACCAAGTTTTCCTTGGTCTGTTTTGTTTTGTGGACCGTAGCGGATTCGAACCGCTGACCTCCTCATTGCAAATGAGGCGCTCTAGCCAACTGAGCTAACGGCCCCTCACTTTTTTAATCTTAATCAATTTGGTTCCATTTTTCAACCTTTTAGAAAAAGAAATTCTGAGTTATAATAATAAAATATGAGCGATCAAAAAGACAAATTGCAAAAATTTATTAAGAAATACTATCAGAAAGAAGAAAAAAACATAGAGCAAATTAAGCAACGAATTGAAAAAGAAAAAGAAGGGAGACAGTTTATTGATCGAGCGATATATTATTTATTTCAAATTCAGGAGGAAGTAAGAGAAATTATTGATAAAAATTATAGTGGGATTGTTTTTGATGAAAAAGACGTAATATTAGAAGAACCGCCGCTTTTTATCAAGAGCGATTTGTGTTTTAGTTGCTTTTCAATGGCAAAGAAGTTAAAAAAATCGCCCGTGCTTCTAAGCGAAGAAATTGTTAATTTAATTAATGCTTCCACTGAAAAAGAATTTATTGCTGAGGCTACGAGCGAAGGCCCTTATATTAATCTTAATTTAAAATCAGAAATTTATAGCAAAGTTCTAGCCCAAATTATTAATTTAGGTGAACAGTATGGAGAAAGCAATTTAAATTCTGGAGAAATCATTCTTATTGATTATTCCTCGCCCAATATTGCGAAGCCAATAGGATTAAATCATCTACCCTCAACTATTATTGGCCATGTTTTAGGAAATCTTTATTATGCAACAGGTGCCAGTGTTATTCGACATAATTATTTAGGCGATTGGGGGACAAATTTTGGCGCTTTATTATGGGCTTATTTTCATTGGGGTGATGATAAAAAAATTCAAGAAAATCCAGTTATAGAATTAAAAAATTTATACGTGCGATTTGTTGAAGAGGCGAGTCAAAATGAAACAATGATTAATGAAGCGCGCGAACTTTTTAATCAATTAGAAAACGGCGACGAAAAACTTTTAAGAATTTGGAAAAAATTTCGCGATCTGAGCATCAAAGATTTTAAAAAAGTCTACCGACGTTTGGGTATAACTTTTGATTGTTATTTAGGTGAAAGCTATTTTTTGGATCAAACAGATAAAGTAATTAATGAGGCTATTGAAAAAGGGGTTGCAAAAGAGAATAGCGATAATAAATTAATAGTGGTAGATTCATTTGAGGGGCTGCCGTCATTTTTATTAAGAAAAGAAGACGGCTCAACTCTTTATCTTAGCCGTGATCTCGCCGCTTTGAAAGTGCGTTTTGAACTTTTTAATTTAGATTGGCTTTTGTATGTTGTGGGGAGCGAACAATCTCTTCATTTTCAGCAATTATTTGCTTTAGCAGAAGCAGTGGGTTATTTAAATGAAAAGAAAAAAGCCAAGCATATTCCATTTGGCCTAATTCTAATTGAAGGAAAAAAGATGGCGACAAGAAAAGGAAGCCTTATTGAAATGGACGAATTGATTAACGAGGCTATTAAACGAGCAGAAGATTTAATTACAAAGAAAAATTCCGAGATGAGCGAATCGGAAAGTAAAAAAATTGCCGAGCAGGTTGGATTAGGTGCGGTGATTTATAATAGTTTAAAACAATCACGATTGCAGAATATTAATTTTGATTGGGAAAAGGTTTTAAATTTTGAATCCGCGAGCGCCCCTTATCTTCAATATAGTTGTGTACGCATTAAATCAATTTTGAGAAGAATAGATTTGAAGGGAGATATAAAAATCAGCGGCGATCAATTGACAAAAGCTGTTTTTGAAAATCCAACAGAATTTGAAATTTTAAAAAAATTAATGCTATTTCCAATGGTCATTATTAAAGCCCAAAAAGAAGACGCTCCGCATCTGCTTTGCACTTATTTAGAAGAATTAGCGCAATTATTTAATAAATTTTATGATAATGTTTCTGTTATCAAAACAACAGATGAAAGTCTCAAAAATTCTCGAGTGTTTTTGATTAAAGCCACGTTGCAAATTTTAGAAAAAGGATTGGCATTATTAAATATTAGAGTGCCTAATAAGATGTAAGAAAAGATTAAAGAAATTGAAAAGCGGCCAGCTTTGCTGGCCGCTTTTCAAACACTTGTTTATTCCTTCTACAATGTAGGAGTAGGGGTGATTGTGGGAGTGGCGGTTGGTGTTAGTGTGGGAGTTGGAGTTGGAGTTGTTGTTTCGGTTGGCGTTGGAGTAAGAGTAGGGCTGGCAGTTGGAGTTGGTGATGGTGATGCTTCAGGCTTGCGAGAGAAGAGGCGAACAATTTTACCCCAAAGAGAGGAGTATTGTTCTTCGTTAGTGAGATAATCGTTTAAAACAATTTGTTGTTGAGTAAGCGCGTTAATTAATTCCTGCACCATCTGTTGCTCTCCCGCATTGGTTAATTGATTTTTTAACTGTTCTAATTGCTGAATGCGCAATTGAATTTGGTCCAGATGTTTTTTTACTTGATTAATGCTTGTTAAATCAGGACCAAAAATCGATTTGAGCCATTTAGGGCGAGAATCAATTTTTTCTATTCGTTCTTGAATTTGCTGTTGAATCTCTTTTTGGTTTCTAGCGATTTCTCGTACTTGTTGTCCAATACCAGTAATTTCAGTTGTTGTAGCGGTTAATAATTCTTCAACTTTTTGGGCAACAATACTCATATGTTCACGAGCGGTTTCACTTCTTGGATTAAGTGTTTTATTAGGGCGAGGAACAATCGTTTTGGGCGCTGGCGTTGTTGTTGTGACTTGATTTTGCTCTTCTGTTTGTTGTTGAATATTCGTTTCTCCTCCCTGGTTCTGAGTTTGGATTTGATTTTTTTCTTGAATATTTTTTTGTAAACCCGGTGCATTAATGGGCAAAACCGGTTTTTCTGTTATTTGAGGAGATAGAGCAGGGGCAGCAGAGGTAGATTCTGGTTTGTTGCCGGTTTGATTGGCCGATTGAGAATTTGTTGTCGCGGCCATCAAAGGAACTGTAATAAACAGCGAAAGACTAATAATCAAGGCAATTTTTTTATTCATATATTTTATTATTTGACTTTTATTTATCCGACCATTTTATTTATCCGACCTTTATTTTATGTCGGGCTGCCGGGAATTGAACCCGGGTCGCACCCACCCCAAGGGTGTATACTACCATTGTACTACAGCCCGCAAAAAATACAAGTATTAAAGATAGAGGCCTTTATTTAAAATGGATAAAAAACAGGAATAGTTATTGAAATAGCAGTATTTAACTAACATCTTTACTGCTTGATTAATAAATATTGACTTGATTAAAAGGAATCGGCTTTTATTTTATTGCTTCCTTTTTTAAGTTTTTAATGCAACGAGCGCAGACTTTAACTCTTTTGCCTGATGGCAAACGAAACCATTGTAAGTTGGCCTTTGTTTTTTTCCGATTAACCGGATCATACTTACTTCTAATTTTTTTTCGTGCTATACTGTAAGTATAAGATTTTCCACAAATAGCGCATTGACGCATAATAGCATTTCTTTCATCCGACTATTTTTTTATTTTAACCTATTTTAAAATTTTTTCAAATTATTATGAGTGGATCTATTTTAATTTTTCAATTAATTATTTTACTTTTTTCAGTTATTTTGCACGAAGTGAGTCATGGATATACGGCTTATATCTTGGGTGATGATACGGCAAAAGTTAATGGCCGGTTAACGTTGAACCCTTTACCACATTTAGATCTCTGGGGTTCTTTTTTATTTCCGATGATTTCTTATTTAATTAGCGGTGGCACATTTATTTTTGGTTGGGCTAAGCCGGTTCCTTTTAACCCTCTAAAATTAAAAAAACCTAAAAGAGATATTGGGTTGGTTGGTTTAGCCGGGCCTTTGGCTAATTTATTTGTGGCTCTTTGTTTTTCTATTATTATTCGATTGGCTCATATTTTTAATTGGGCGTTTTTAACGCCTCTGTTTACCTTTTTTTCTATTATTATTTATCTCAACATTCTTTTGGCAATTTTCAATTTAGTACCAATTCCGCCGCTCGATGGTTCCAGGGTAATTTATTCTTTATTGCCAAGGAAGTGGGAAAAATTTTATTGGAGTTTAGAACGATTCGGTTTTATTTTAGTCATGATTTTTGTTTTATTCGGATTTCAATTAATTATTCCAATCATTGATTCGCTTTTTAACCTCTTTGTTGGTTAAAAGAGCAACAGTTTTAAAAATTTTGTAAAGAAAAAAGTTATCCACAATTTCTATTATTGAAGGGAAAATCAACGCAGTCTAAAATTTAGATAAAGATTTTAAAAGGTCAAAATTTTTTCGAAAAATTTTTTCAAAAATGAAAAATAAAATTCTAAAAGTGCAAAAACGTGATGGGTCGATTATTGATTTTGATGAAACACGAATCCACGATGCTATTTACAAGGCCATTACAGCTACTGATCAAGGCGATGGCAAAAGGACTAAAAAATTAACTGAAAAAGTCATTGATTTATTAAATCGAAGATTTAAAGCCGATGAAATTCCTCATGTTGAGCAAATTCAAGATATTGTTGAAGAAGTTTTAATTTTGGAAGGACTGACCGAAACGGCTAAAGCCTACATTCTTTATCGTGAACAAAGAAGAAGAATTCGTGAGTCTGTTGCTTTGGTTGATGAATCGATTGAGATGGTTGATAAATATATTAGCGAAATTGATTGGCAAGTGCATGAAAATGCCAATATGACCTACTCGCTTCAAGGTCTTAATCAATATATTATTGCTCAAGTAGAAAAAAAGTATTGGTTAAATAAAATTTATCCTAAAGAAATTAGAGAGGCTGCGCAGAATGAAGATTTTCATATTCATAATTTAGAAACATTGGCACCTTATTGTATGGGATGGGATCTGATGGATTTACTTCTCAAAGGTTTTGGTGGTGTGCCGGGAAAAGTAGAATCTCTTCCGCCCAAACATTTTCGAACCGCCCTTGGGCAATTGGTGAATTTTCTTTTTACACTCCAAGGAGAAACCGCCGGTGCTAACGCAGTTTCTAATTTAGATACTCTGCTGGCGCCATTTATTCGTTATGATCATTTATCTCAGCGAGAAGTTAAACAAGCTCTTCAAGAATTTCTTTTTAATTGTATGGTGCCGACACGAGTTGGTTTTCAAACGCCTTTTCTGAATGTCAGTTTAGATATTAAACCGCCACAATTTTTAGCAAGTCAATCTGTTATTATTGGTGGCCAGCCTCAAAAAGAAACATATGGTGATTTTCAAGAAGAAATGGATTTATTTAATAAAACTTTTTATGAAGTAATGCTCGAAGGAGATGCTAAGGGCCGGCCATTTACTTTTCCGATTCCCACGGTTTCTATTACTAAAGATTTCGATTGGGACAATCCAGCATTAATTCCAATGTGGGAAGCTACAGCTAAATATGGAATTAATTATTTTTCCAATTTTGTAAATTCTGACATGAAACCAGAAGATTTTCGTTCAATGTGTTGTCGATTGCGTTTAGACAATAGAGAACTGTATAAAAGAGGAGGAGGATTATTTGGCGCAGCTCCTCTAACGGGCTCAATTGGCGTTTGTACAATCAATATGCCACGAATCGGCTATCTTTCTAAAACAAAAAAAGAGTATTTTGAACGTTTGGCGCATTTAATGGATTTAGCCAAAGAATCATTAGAAATCAAAAGGAAAACTCTAGAAAATTTTATTGAAAAAGGATTATATCCTTACACTAAATTTTATCTTTCTTCAGTCAAAAACATTCGTGGTCAATATTTTGGTAATCATTTTTCAACGATTGGTTTAATGGGCATGAACGAATCACTTCTTAATTTTTTGGGCGAAGATATTTCTACCAAACGCGGCATCAAATTTACTTTAGAAGTATTAGATTTTATGCGAGATCGTCTGGTTGATTATCAAAAAGAAACAGGCAATTTATATAATCTTGAAGCTACGCCGGGTGAGGGCACGAGTTATCGTCAAGCTAAAGTGGATAAAGAAAAATACCCGGATATTATCACCAGTGGCACCAAAGAAGTTCCTTATTATACTAATTCAACAATGTTGCCAGTTAATTTTACTGATGATATTTTTGAATCTTTGAAATTGCAAAATGATATTCAAACAAAATATACAGGCGGAATTGTAACTCATATCTTTTTGGGCGAACGCCTTTCAGATATTACAACTACAAAAAATTTGATTAGAACGGTTTGTTCTAAATTTAACATTCCTTATATTACTTTGACGCCGACGTTTTCTATTTGTCCGACGCACGGTTATATAAATGGTGAACACTTCTTTTGTCCCAAGTGTGCGGTTAAGCAACCATGCGAAGTCTATTCGCGAATTGTTGGTTATTTGAGGCCGGTGAGCCAATGGAATTTTGGTAAGCAGCAAGAATTCCGTGATCGTAAAGAATTTAATGTAAAGAAAATTAAATTGCCAGTTTCCAAAAAATAACTAACAATAATGGAAATAGGAGGTCTTCAAAAAACAACACTTATTGATTATCCGGGTAAGATTGCCTGCACGATTTTCTTAATAGGTTGTAATTTTCGTTGCCCATTTTGTTATTCGGCTGAGCTTGTTTTGCCAGAAAAAATTAAAAATCAGCCACGCATTGATAAAAAAGAGTTGTTTCGTTTTTTAAAAGAAAGACAGAAATATTTGGAAGGCGTGGTTATTTGTGGTGGAGAGCCAACCATTCATTCTGATCTGTCTGATTTTTTGTTGCAAATTAAAAAAATGGGTTATTTGATTAAATTAGATACCAACGGCACTCAACCAGATGTAATAAAAAAATTAATTGATAAAAAACTTGTTGATTATATTGCAATGGACATTAAAGCGCCACTTGAAGAAGAGAAATATGCTGCAGCGAGTGGTGTCAAGGTTGATTTAGAAAAAATTAGACAAAGTATAGCGCTAATTAAAAATTCGGGTATTGATTATGAATTTCGGACAACTGTTGTTCCAACTATTCATCAATTAGAAGATATTCTCAATATTGCTCAAGCGATTGCACCTGCCCAAAAATTTTATTTGCAAAATTTTCGACCCGAGAAAACCTTAAATGAAAATCTTTTGCAAGTTAAACCCTTTTCGGAAACAGATTTAGAAATGATACTAGAAAAAATTAAAAATTTATTTGAAGAGTGCAAGATAAGATAAATATATTCAGTAGGGTGGCGGCGAACTGTTGGCGGCGAAATCTAAAAGATTTCGCCGCCAACATGCCGATTGGTTGCCGTTAATTATTAATAGACGATTATTATAGTTATTAACAATTAGCACTCTTGACATAAGAGTGCTAATTGAATATAATTGATTATAAAAATATGCTGAATGAACGACAGAAAAAAATAATAGATTTGATTATTAAAGAATACAGTAAAAACCAGAAACCAGTTGGTTCAAGGTATTTTTGCCGAAAATATTTTCCTGATTTGAGTCCAGCAACGATCCGACGAGAATTCCATATTTTGACTGATCAGAAATATTTGTTCCAACCGCATTGTTCCGCTGGCCGATTGCCTACCGATAAGGCTTATGATTGGTTTGTGCAAGAAAATTTAATAAACCGTCCGAGTCAAAAAGAAGAACTAGACCATTGGCAAAAAAAGCTCGTTGATTTAAAAAATAGTTCTTTTTCCGAAACAGCAAAAAGAATTGCCGCTCTGTGCGATAGTTTAACAATTGGTTACTTGCCTTGGGAGCAATTAATTTATAAATACGGCTTTAAAAATCTTTTTGCGCGTCTTGTGGAAATAAATTTGAATGAATGGAAAACGATTTGGGAAGACATAGATCAATTGGATGATCGCTTAGAAAAAATTGCCAATCATTTAATGGAAGAAGAATTACAGATTTTTTTAGGAGAAGATAGTCCATTGACGCGTGATAGAAACCTCAGCGTTATTTCGTCGGTTATACCTTATAATCGGAGAAAAACGCTTCTTATTTTAATTGGTCCAAAGAATATGATCTGCGAAAAAAATTTAAATATTTTAGAAGCAGCTCGCAATATTTTAAATCAGATTAATAATCAACAATATGGCAGAACAAAATAAAAACAATCAAATGGATGCTGAGGAAAAAGAAATCAAAGAAAAACTGCAAGATTTAACGCAGAAATTAGAGGAATGCGAAAAATTAAAAGAAGAATATTTGAATGGTTGGCAAAGAGAACGGGCGGCATTTTTAAATTATCAAAAAGATACGAGCAAAAGAATAGAAGAAATAATTAAAATGGCCAATGAAGGATTAATCAGAGAATTATTGAGCGTGTTGGACAGCTTCGATATCTCAGTGAACTCTTTAAATGTAGAAGGCTTAACGCCTACTGAAAAAAATATTGTTCGCGGCATAGAGCTTATTAGAGGACAATTATTAGATGTGCTGAAACAACAAGGATTAAAGGAAATTCAAGCGATCGGAAGTCAATTTGATCCTCATTTGCATGAAGCTATTGATATTGTAAAAGGAGGGAAGGATGGTGAAGTTGCAGAAGAACTAATCAAGGGTTATACGCTGAACGATAAAGTAATTCGTCCAGCAAAAGTAAAGGTCTTTAAAGAAGATAAAAAGTAGCAATTTTTATAATAAAAGGTCACGAATTTATTAAATTATTAAACAATAAAATATATGAGCAAAATATTGGGTATTGATTTAGGAACAACAAATTCGGCTATGGCTATTATAGAAGGTGGTCAGCCGAAAATTATTGAAAACAAAGAAGGAATGCGTACCACTCCTTCGGTTGTGGCGATTGCCAAAAACGGCGAGCGCCTCGTTGGTGTTTTAGCAAAAAGACAATCAGTTACCAATGCCCAAAACACCATTTTTTCTATTAAAAGATTAATTGGTCGGAAATATACCGATTCGGAAGTGCAACGCGATAAAAAGTGGTTGCCTTATGAAATTAGAGAATCTGCAAGTGGTGGCGTTGAGGTAAAAATGGGTGATCAATGGTATCGACCAGAAGAAATTTCAGCAATGATTTTACAAAAATTAAAGACAGATGCAGAAGAAAAGTTAGGTGAAAAAATTGAGGAAGCTATTATTACTGTGCCGGCTTATTTTGATGATAGTCAAAGACAGGCTACAAAAAACGCAGGAGAAATAGCTGGTTTTAAGGTTCGAAGAATTTTAAATGAGCCAACAGCTGCGGCTTTGGCTTATGGATTAAATAAAAAGACAAATGAAAGAATTGTGGTTTATGATTTTGGTGGTGGTACTTTTGATATTTCCATTTTGCAAGTTTCTGAAGATACGGTTGAGGTAATTTCAACAGGTGGAGATACTCATTTGGGAGGCGATGATTTTGATCAACGCATTATTAATTACTTTGTAGAAGAGTTTAAGAAGCGAGAAGGAATTGATCTTTCAAAAGATCTTTTAGCTGTGCAGCGCTTAAAGGAAGCAGCAGAGCGCGCCAAGCATGAATTATCAACCGTTCTTGAAACAGACGTCAATTTACCATTTATTACCTCCGACGCTTCTGGCCCTAAACATTTCGAAATGAAATTAACACGTGCAAAATTAGAAGAATTGGTAAAGGATTATATTGATCGCTCTGTTGAATTAGTCAAGCAAACTCTGGCAGAAAAAAATCTGAAAACTTCAGATATTGATGAAGTTATTTTAGTCGGTGGTCAAACACGAATGCCTGCTATACAAGAAGCAGTGAAAAAATTTTTTGGCAAAGAACCTCACAAAGGTATTAATCCAGACGAAGTAGTAGCAATGGGAGCAGCTGTCGAAGGTGGTATTTTACAGGGCGAAGTCAGAGATGTATTGCTTTTGGACGTTACTCCGCTTTCTTTGGGCATTGAAACGCTTGGCGGCGTGTTTACAAAAATCATTGAAAAGAACACAACCATTCCTGTTTCAAAGTCTCAAATTTTTTCAACTGCCGCTGATAATCAGACGTCGGTTGAAATTCATGTGCTTCAAGGCGAAAGAGAAATGGCTGCTGATAATAAAACACTGGCTCGTTTTATTCTGGACGGCATTCCGCCTGCTCCACGAGGCGTGCCTCAAATTGAAGTAACTTTTGATATTGATGCGAATGGCATTTTGAAAGTAACTGCTAAAGACAAGGCAACTGGCAAGGAACAATCTGTTCGTATTGAAGCATCAACCGGTTTGACTAAAGAAGAAATTGAAAAGATGAAAAGAGAAGCTGAACAGCATTTAAGTGAAGATAAAAGAAAGAGAGAGTTGGTTGAAACTAAAAATCAAGCAGAAAATACCATTTATCTTGCTGAAAAAACTTTACGCGAAGCAGGAGAAAAGATTACTCCTGAAGATCGCAAAGAAGTGGAAGATAAAATTAATGATTTAAAACAAGTGCTAGGAGGGGACGATCTCGAAAATATCAAAAAGCGATTGGAAGATTTATCTTTGGCAATTTCAAAAATTGGTGCTAAAATGTATCAAGGTGGTCAACAAACTAATAATCCCAATAATCCCGACAATTCTTCATCCGATGATAACAAACCAGAAGATGCAGAATTTAAGGATTAATAGGGAATCCTATGGCTATCTTGGAAATTTTTTCTAGTACCAATCATTCTACAGAAAAATCTAACTATTGGTGGAAAATTCTTATTTTTACCGTTTTGGCCTTAATTACAGCTTCATTGGCTGGAGCGAGTTTGGGCTATCTTTTTTTGGGGAAATCATTTTTAGGGTTTTCCTCATTTTGGGGATTCTTGATTTTTCTTTGTCTGTTTGGCCTTTTCTTTATTATGGAGAGTTTGTTTGCTCAAGGAGCGCGTTTTGGAGCGGTTTTGCTGGAAAGCTTCATTTTCGCACTGAGTTTTTATGCGATTAGGATTGGATTTTCAAAATTTAATGGGTTTATGTTGATGTGGAGCTTGGGCGTATGGTTGTTGTTTCTGCTATGTTTGTGGG
This sequence comes from Minisyncoccota bacterium, assembly GCA_035369485.1. Lineage (GTDB taxonomy): Bacteria > Patescibacteriota > Minisyncoccia > UBA6257 > JAAZHW01 > JAQVHD01. The sequence goes on from DAOSMC010000006.1 coordinate 17,334, forward strand.
GTGGGCGATTTAAGATGCGTCAGCGAAAATCCGATTTGCTACGATTAAAATGGAATGAAATGGTCAAAGGCGGCTTGGCATTGGTATTGATAGGCGTTAATTTATTTATCTGTTTGCAATGGATGGGCAATGTTCTTATTCAGCCAGATCGATTATTTACTCAAAAAACCGTTGATATGATTTTAAAACCAGCTACTCCGCTATTGCAAGTCTATTTCACTGATTTTGATCCTTATATGACTGTAGACGCCTTTACAAAAAGCGTTATTTCGGAACAGGTAGAATCAATGTTTGTTCAATCCGAAGATAGTAAGAATTACATTCCTAAAAATATAATAGAACAGCAAAAAAAGGATTTGATTGAACAGAACAGTTTTGCCTTTAAAAGTCAGTTAGGTGAATTACTGGGATTTCCCCTGAGTGGTACTGAACAAATTAACACAGTAGTTTTCCAATTTTTATGGATGAAATTCCAATCTTTAAGCATTGCAACGAAGCAGTATATTATTTTAGGAATTTCATTTTTAATGTTTCTTGTTTTTCGCATTCTAGCTATTTTTATAGGCTGGGTAATTCAAATGATCGGGTGGTTTATCTATGAGTTATTATTGGCAGGAGGTTTTGGAGCAGTAAAAATTGAAATGAAAAATAAAGAAGATCTTGTTTTATTTTAGAATTTTTTAATTTATGGAGAAAAAAGATTATTATAAAATATTAGGTGTTAATCGTAACGCTTCTCAAGAGGAAATCAAAAAAGCTTTTTACAAATTGGCCCATCAATATCATCCGGATAAGGCCGGTGGTAACGAAGAAAAATTTAAAGAGATTAATGAAGCCTACCAAGTTTTATCAGATGAGAATAAAAGACGGCAGTATGATCAATTCGGTCAAACTTTTGAAGGAGCAGGCGCGAGTCCAAATTGGGGTTTTGACTTTTCTAATTTTGGTCAGGGCGGTTTTAACAATAGTTTCGGATCAAAGGTAGATTTTGATTTTTCTGATTTAGGCCTTGATGAAGATTTGGGTGATATTTTTAATAATATTTTTGGTGGATTTAATACCGGTCAGCGAAAGAGAAAAAAAGTTCAGTACGGATCAGACGTTCGGTTGATGATCGAAATTTCTTTGGAAGAGGTAGCAACCGGCGTGGTCAAAGAAATCGAATACAATACATTTGTAAAATGTGATCATTGTCAAGGTCGTGGTTACGAAGAAGGATCAGGATTTAAAACTTGTCCCACTTGTAATGGTCGCGGTGAAATTAAAGAAATACGGCAGAGTTTTTTTGGGTCTTTGAGTCAGGTGAAAATTTGTCCCGAATGTGGTGGTGAAGGTAAAATTCCTGAAAAAATTTGTTCTTTTTGTAAAGGCCATGGACGTGTAAAGGGTAAAAAAAGAATTTCATTGAAAATTGAGCCGGGGATTAATGATGGTCAAATTATTCGCGTTGCTGGTGGTGGCGAGGATGGAGAAAAAAATGGACCATCCGGTGATCTTTATGTTGAAGTACGCGTGAAACCTCACTCTCTTTTCAAGCGCGAGGGGGCAGATCTTATTTATCAAACTTCCATTCCTGTGCTTGAAGCAATTCTCGGGACAGAAAAAGAAATTCCCACCATTTATGGCAAGCCGATTATTCTTAAAATTCCGGCCGGTATTGACTCGGGAAAAATTTTACGTGTTCGCAATAAAGGATTGCCTTATTTTGGTCGGCGTGGTTATGGCGATCTGCTAGTTCACATTAAAGTAAAAATTCCCAAAAAAGTTTCTTCAAAAGCCAAAAAAATTTTAGAAGATCTCAGAGGTGAATTAAATGATTAAAAATATGAACATTGCTCTCACTTATAATTTACGTCGCGTGAAAAAACTATCCAAAAATAAAAAAGTAATTCAAAATATTGATTTTGACGATCCAAAAACCATCCAAGGGATTAAAAAATCTCTTGAATGTTTAGGTCACAAGGTTTTTCTTGTTGAGGCCGATGAAAACGCCTACTTCAAATTTAAAAGGTTACAAAAGCGTATTGATTTAGTTTTTAATTATAGCGAAGGATTGCACGGTAAAGATCGTGAAGCTCAAATTCCAGCCATGCTTGAAATGCTCCGAATTCCTTATACGGGCGGATCACCTTTGGCGTATGCCATTGGTTTGAATAAAACCAAAACCAAAGAAATTTTAAGTTATCATCGTATTGCTACGCCAAAATGGCAAGTTTTTAAAACCGGTCGGGAAAAATTAGATCGTCATCTAAAATTTCCTTTAATCGTAAAGCCTCAATCCGAAGGTTCCAGCAAAGGAATTTTTATAAAAAGCTTAGTCAAAAACGAAAAAGAATTAAGAAAAATTGTTAAAGAGGAAATTAATGATTACCATCAACCGATAATAGCAGAAGAATTTTTGTCAGGTCGCGAATTTACTGTTGGCGTGTTGGGTTGTCCGCCAAAAGTTTTGCCTATTATTGAAGTACGTTTTGATGAATTGCCAAAAGGTATTCCTAAATTTGATCATTTTGAGGCTAAATGGCTTTATGATAATCCGAAATTTAAAGCTGATCCTTTACTATGTCCAGCGCCCATTACAGCAAAATTAAAAAAAGAAATTGAAGATATGGTTTTAAAAGCCTTTGAAGTTTTAGAAATGGCCGATTGGGCTAGATTTGATTTGCGTTTAGATCAACAAGGGCGGCCAAATATTTTAGAAGTAAATTGTCCAGCTGGTTTAAATCCAGATCCAAAAGAAAATTCGCGTTTTCCGCGCGCTGCTCGCGTGGCTGGTTTAAGCTTTGAAGAATTACTGCAGGAGATCATCAATTCTGCTGTTAAAAGGCAGGAGATAAAATAAAAGTTTTATACTTAAAGCAAAAAGATTGTTACATCGATCGTATCTAAAACGAATTGATGTTAGTTTTACATCAATTATTCCTATTGTGAAATTGATAAAAAGATTTTTAAAACCGACTGGCGAAGCGGTCATACTAATTAAACCTCAGTTTGAAGTAGGAAGAGGTAATTTAAATAAAAGAGGCGTAGTAAAAGATCTTTCAAGATCTCAGCAGGCAGTAAAAGAAATTCTCAGAATTGTACAGAGGGAAGGCCATAGAATTAAAGGCCCGATAGCCTCCAGTCTTAAAGGAAGGGCAGGAAATCAGGAATTCATTCTTTATTTAAAAATGTGATAAAATAAGGTAAAAAGAGGCTTTTTCAAGCAGATTTTTGATTTGACTTTTATCTTTTTATGTGCTATAATAAAATATAGGGGATTAAAAAGGAATAGACTAGATTTTGCTTAATTTTAAATTCGGAATTATAATATAAATAAGTCGATAAAAAATAAAAACATGAGTACGCCAGAAGTTAAAAAAACACTCTCAGTCGAAAGCAAAGAAGCGAGTGCTTCATCATCCAAAACAGGAACGACACCTGTGTTTCGCATTGATGAAATTCTAACGAAGGCCGGTCGCAGTTTATTTGATAAAATTTCTGATAGTGGCAAAGCTGTTGTTCATGGTCTTTACGAGGGAGCTTATAAATCACCGGGCATCAATCGATTGGTTGGAAAAATGGAAATTGCTTATAATCAATTTCGCGGTGATAAATATGAAAAGAAAGCGGCTAAATTTAAAAATAAATTAGATGGAGTTGATATTAAAATAAATGCTTTTCAACAAGCCAAAGAGAACCTTGCCGGTGTGATAAAAGATTTAAAGCAGCAAAATATTCCAGCTGCCACGGCATTAGAATTAAAAATCAAAGATATTGAAAAGCAAATTAATAAATTAGCTGATAAGCGCGACAGAATTCAAACTAAATTTGAAGAGAAAGAAAGCAGAAGAAATTTACGAATTAATAAGAGAGATCAAATCGCAAATAGATTAATAGAATATTATGAAAACAAACTCGAACCGTTTGAGAAAAAATTAGAGGAATTAAGAAAAGAGCAAGACCATATTGATTTATTGATGATGGCGACTGAGGTGAAGCACAAGAATCGTGAAGTTGCACTGGACAAACTTCAAAAGAAGCTTGATTTTACTATTGAAAATTATAAGCGACTTGGGATGTCAGAAAGAAAGATTCGTAAGGATGAAGCGGTAAAAGCTTTTAATGAACAAATTGCTAATGCACGCAAAGAAATGCAATTAGAAAATAAAAAGCTACAATTAGCCAAGGATAAATTGGATACTAAAATTGCTAAGGTTGATGCTAAAGCCAATCCTTATCGCGATAGACGAGAAGAATTTGTGAGAGTCACAAAGGTTCGTCCAATAGAATTTAACGTTCCAGGACGAGAAAAAGGGCAACCACATGAGGGGAAGGAAGAAATTAAAACTCATGAGCGTAAAGAATCAGAGGTAAAAAAGACAGAGTCCGCGTCTAAAGTCGAAGGAAAAATTGAGACAGCATTTGAAGAGGAAGAAGAAAAAGAAAAATTTCCAGTAGCAGCGTATCTTGCCACCCTCAATGATTATTTACTAAAAAATTATGACAAAACGTACGTTATTAATAAAAAAGATTATTATGCCCAAACGCAATTATCACGATACGATAAGATGGAAGTAGCTGATTTTAGAAGAATTTTATTGCAATATGCTAAATTTAAAAGAATGCCAACCCAAAAAGTAGACATTTACGAAAAAGCCATAAATAATCTTTTCGAAAAAAATAAATAGTCGGTGGTAATTAAATAAAAAAATATGACCAATAATCAAAATCAAGACGATAAAGAAAAAAAAGAATTAGAGGAGGACTTAAAAGATCTTTTAAATCAAGCCAAAGAAATTAACGATGATATTAAAAAAGATCATGAAGGTTTAGATGAAGAATTAAAGCAAATTGATAAGCGGAGTGATCAGTTGGTTGGGGAAATGAATGGTTTGCTTGAGGATTTAGATAAAGCCGAAGAAAAAACCGAAGAAGAATTAGACCAGCTTATTTTAGAAGAAGCTGAAGATTTAGCTGTAACAGACAAAGAGATAGAGGAAATTTTAAATGAGGAAGAGTAGCAACTAATTAGGAGGAGCTCCGCCGGTTCTGGCGGGGCTCCTCTTTTGTTTTTCTAATTTTCTATTTATAATAGGAATAATGACAACTGTATTAATTATTATTCTTATTGTTTTAGTTATTGCGCTAATAATCATCGGTGCTTCTTTAATTTCACTACGAAAGCGTTTAACTCAACAACAGATTAGCGAATCTTCTCTTTTAATGCTTCAAAATCAAATCAATCAAATAAATAATACGTTAGATGCTAAATTGTCAGAATCAAGTCAAACCATTAGAGAACAATTTAATGAAAGTCAGAAAACTATTAAAGAAATCACCCAAGAATTAACAAAAGTGGGCGAAGGGCAAAAACAAGTTTTTGATTTAGCCAAACAATTGGATCAACTTCAAGATATTTTAAAAAATCCTAAACAGCGTGGTGTTTTGGGAGAATATTATTTGGAAGTAACGCTAAAAAATTTTTTACCAGTCGGCTCCTATCAAATGCAGTATGAATTGGGAAAAGATGAAAATGGTCAGAAATTAATTGTTGATGCAGTGATTTTTATTAAGGACAAAATTATTCCTATTGACTCCAAATTTTCTTTGGAAAATTATAATCGTCTAATTGCCGAAAAAGACCCCATTCGTCATAAAGAATTAGAAAAGGCTGTTTATAATGATCTTAAAATTCGCATTAACGAAACATCCAAATACATTCAACCAAAAAAAGGAACAATGGATTTTGCTTTTATGTTTATTCCATCCGAAGCTTTATATTACGATTTATTAATTAATAAGGTAGGTAGTTTAGAATCTAATACCCGTGATCTGATTGAATACGCCGTTAGAGAAAAAAGAGTTCTCATTGTTTCGGCCACAACATTTGCAGCTTATCTTCAAACCGTGCTTCAAGGATTGAGGGCATTTCAAATTGAGGAATCAGCCAAAGAAATTATTAAAAAAGTTTCTGAATTAGCTAAACATTTAGCCAATTATGAATTGTTTATTCAGAAACTAGGTAATAATTTAGCAACAACAGTGAATGCTTATAATACTGCTCAAAAGGAATTAGGAAAAATCGATAAAGACATTTTAAAGATTTCTGGCAGTGGTTTCATTAAAGAGGAAGCGCCAGTCATTACTCCGCCAGAAATCGAAGAAAAATAAATTATGGAAAGAATTTTTATTAATCAGTTAAAAAATTATCTCGGGCAAGAAGTTTTGCTTAAAGGGTGGGTGGATACTCGCCGCGACCACGGCAAGTTAGTTTTTATTGATTTGCGAGATAAAACAGGAGTAGTTCAAGTAGTGTTTATTCCTCATTCTTCTGTTTATGAGCAGGCAAAGGAATTAAGAGGTGAATGGGTTGTTGCTGTGCAAGGTAAGGTAAATAAAAGGCCAGAGGGTATGGAGAATCCTAAAATAGAGACCGGTAATTTAGAAATTGAAGCCACAGATTTAACTATTTTGAATCAAAGCCAAACATTGCCCATCAGTATTGACACCGAAGGCTATGAAATTGGCGAAGAACATCGGCTAAAATATCGTTATTTGGATTTACGGCGTCTACGTTTGCAAAAAAATCTGCGTAAGCGCCACGAAGTAATTTTATTTATGCGTAATTTTTTAACCAACAAAGGATTCGTTGAAATTGAAACACCTATCTTAACCAAATCAACGCCGGAGGGAGCACGCGATTATGTAGTGCCATCGCGTTTGTATCATGGTAAATTTTATGCCTTACCCCAATCGCCACAGCAATATAAACAACTTTTAATGGTGGCAGGCTTTGAGCGATATTTTCAAATTGCGCGTTGTTTTCGTGATGAAGATACGCGGGGTGATCGTCAGCCAGAATTTACTCAACTGGATCTTGAAATGAGTTTTCCAACCGAAGAAGAAGTTTTGAATTTAATAGAAGATCTTTACACTAAAATTGTTGAAACATTATTTCCAGAAAAAACTATTACTTTTAAGCCATTTGTGCGTTTAAACTATCAAGAAGTAATAGAAAAATATCATAATGATAAGCCGGATTTAAGAAAAGATAAAAATAATCCAAACGAACTAGCATTTGCTTTTGTAGTAAATTTTCCAATGTTTGAATGGAAAGAAACGGAAAAGAGATGGGATGCGGTTCATCATCCTTTTACTAAAGCGCAAAATCCTCAAAATTTGTCTGAGGAAGAATTTATAAAATATTTAGAAAATAACCCGGACAAAGTTTTGGCTCATCAATACGATTTAGTATGCAATGGTTATGAATTAGGCGGTGGGTCAATTCGAGAGCACAACCCGCGCATTCTCCAAAAAGTTTTTGAAATTATGGGAAATAAACCTGAGGAAATAAGGGAAAAATTTGGTCATATCCTAGAAGCATTTGAATATGGCGTGCCACCTCATGGAGGCATTGCTACAGGAATTGATCGTTTAATGATGATCTTAATGAATGAGCCAAGCATTCGTGAAACAATTGCTTTTCCGAAAACAGGTGATGGACGTGATTTAATGATGAATGCACCATCAGAAATTGATAAAACTCAATTAAAAGAGTTGGGGATAGAGATAAAAAATAAAGGGCAAAATTAGTAAAAAAGAAGATGAAATGGACGGCGGAAAATTTCAAAGAAATTTTCCGCCGTCTTGTTATTTTAGCTCATGAATTAATTCATGAGCTAATTCATGAGCTAATAAATAGTCTGGCGGTGGAAAATTCTAAAAAAAATTTTTCCGCCGCCCCCTCACTTTTTTCGTATGCATTTTTACTGTCATTCTGA